>JBBQUE010000094.1:0-8466 GCA_038212805.1 Bryobacterales bacterium
AGACCGTTTATCCCGCTGTAGCGTTTCCCGTGCGGTCTTCCGCTCAATCTTCGCCAACTGATATTGAATCTTAGTCTTGCTCTTATTGAGTGCCGCCGCCAGCGTGGGATCGAACGCACTGAGATTTGTTCCTAGCCGTGCAAGCGCTTCCTCCGTGGATGCCTGCACCGCGCGAAATTCCTCCGTCAGCGCCTCGGGAATCAGCTTGCGGGCAATCTTGCCGCGCAAACAATCTTCACCTTCAAAGAAGCACGGCAGCCCCAACGAATACCGGGTCATCAACTTATCCGCGCGCGCGTCCAGCAGAGTAAATCCAGCGCGTGAAAGCACCACGGGCATGCGCCCCAGCAGTTCGTCATAGAACACTTTGGATTGCGCGAAATACGCCAACTCGGCCGGGCCCCCAATGTAAGCAACCGTGGGCAGCAGATAATCCTGGATCACGGGACGCAGCAACGCATTGGGCGACAAATGTTCCGCCATGGCGGCTAGTTCGGCCGTGGTGTAGCGGCGATCCTTGGTGGCGTAGTCGCCTTCGTAGCGCTTCAATGTCAGCCGCCGCTTGCCATCCAGCACAAAGAAAAATGAGGTCTGCGCCTCCACGTGTACCTGCGCGTGATAGCCCTCAGCCTCCAACGCCTTGTTCCGCGCCACCACCTTGGGATGCAGTTCCGCGGCCCGCTCAATCGCCTGCCGCAGAAGGGGAGCCGCAATCACCCGCAGCGCTTCATCCAGGGGGTTCACGAAGAGGAAGCCCCACTTGGCCAGTAAGGGGCGCAGCAGGCTTTCGAAGGCGGAGCCAAAAGATGCCCCGGACGCATATGCCTCCGCCACCAGAGCAAACACCTCCGCGCCAAAAGGGAATAGCTCCAGCGTGGTGCGCAACAATTCCAACTGCGCGGACCCAATCCCGATGGTTCCCACCGGCTGCTGCGATTCGCCGCTCCCGTCCGCCGTCAATTTCACCGGATGATGCAGGCGGTCAAACACAAAGGCGTGATTGATCTCCGCCAGGTCGTGGTCTTCCGTTGCCAGCCAGAAAATCGGCACGGCCGCCAATCCTTGGGATGTCAAACGCTGCGCCAGCCGGGCCGCGGTCAAAGCCTTATAGATGGTGTATGCCGGACCCGAAAACAAACCCACCTGCTGCCCCGTAACCACCGCCACCGTGCCTGGCTGTGCGAGTAGATCCAGCGCCGGACTATCGCCGTTCCGCGCCCTCAGCGCTTCCACCAGCGCCGCGCGCCGTCCGGCGGGAAAATCAATCTGGCTGGCCGCGGCCGCGTAGGACGCCGGATCGTCCGGCGGGTATGCGTAATACTGCTTGACGCGATCGAAATGATATTGAAAATCGGAAAATAGCCTGGAGGTATTCGGTATATCGGTAAGTCGTAAACAGGCAGTTTCCATCCCTAGTTGTCCAAAGGTAGCAGATGAATGTAGCGGATTGAAAGTTGCTCTAAATTGAGAGCGGTACACTAGATCCAAACATTATGGCCAAAAAGCTGTACTCCTCCGTACTACTGTTTTCTTTCGCGATCTCTTTCGCGATCATTGTGCCCGCCTGGGCCGCGAATGAATCCGCCACCCGCCTGCTCCGCATGCCCACCGTGAGCGCGACGCAGATTGCTTTCATCTACGCCGGCAATCTATGGACGGTGGAACGCGCCGGAGGTAACGCCCGCCGGTTGACCAGCTTTCAAGGCCAGACCACCAATCCGCATTTTTCGCCTGACGGCAAGACCATCGCCTTCAGCGCCGACTACAGCGGCAATACCGATGTCTACGTCATCCCGGCTGACGGCGGCGAACCCAAGCGCCTGACCTTCCATCCCGGTCCGGACGTGGCGGAGGGCTGGACCCCCGACGGGAAAGCGGTCATGTTTGCTTCGGCCCGCGCGACCCTGGCCCCGAGTCCGGCTCCGCGTTTCTGGACCGTGCCGGCCGAGGGCGGTGTGGAAGAGCCCATGGCGCTGCCCCGCGGCTACCAAGGTAAGATTTCCCCGAACGGCACCCACATCGCATACCGCATGAACAATTCCTGGGATGAAGAGCGCCGCAATTACCGGGGTGGCCAGAACCGTCCGGTTTGGATCGTGGATCTGAAAACCTATGATCTGGTATCGCCGCCCTGGACCGATTCGAAAGACATGGACCCGGCATGGGTAGGCGATTCCGTCTACTTCATTTCCGACCGCGACGGCGTGGCCAACGTGTGGTCGTACGAAGTGAAAACGAAAAAACTAACCCAGGTTACCCGGTTCACCGATTTCGACGTCAAGACGCTGGATTCCGGAAACAATACGGTGGTGTTTGAGCAGGCCGGCTTCATCCACGAACTGGATGCCAGGACCGGCAAATCCCATGTGGTGAACATCTCGGCAAAGGGCGATTTTCCCTGGATGATGCCCCGTTGGGAAGACGTCGGGAACCGCATGTCGAACCTGGCCATTTCGCCCACCGGCAAGCGTGTGGCAGTAGAAGCCCGGGGTGAGATTTTCACCATACCGGCCGAGAAGGGCGATGTCCGGAACCTGAGCAACTCCAGCGGTTCGGCCGAGCGTAATCCGGCATGGTCGCCCGATGGCAAGCATCTCTCGTATTTCAGCGACAAGTCCGGCGAATACAAACTGATGATTGAATCCCAGGACGGCATTGCGCCGCCGCGCGAGATCGCTTTGCCGCAGCCCACGCAATACTACACGGCGTCGTGGTCGCCGGATTCGAAGAAGCTGCTTTATACGGATACCAACCTGAAGGTGTGGGTGGTGGATATCGCCAGCGGCCAAACGAAGGTGATTGGGAACGATCCCTGGATGGTGCCGACCCGGACGTTGAACCCGGCCTGGAGCCCGGATTCCAAATGGGTGGCCTACGCCAGCCGCCTGAAGTCGCTCTACCACGCCATCTTCGTGGCCAATGTGGAAACCGGCGAAACCAAGCAGATCACCGATGGGCTGGCGGATTCCGTCTGGCCCGCCTGGGATGCCAGCGGCAAATATCTGTGGTTCCTGGCCTCTACTGACTTTGGTTTGAAGTCGCAGTGGCTGGACATGACGTCGTACGATCACGATGAGAATTTCGAGCTGTATGTGGCGGTATTGAAGAAGAGCGACCCCAGCCCGCTGCTTCCCGAAAGCGATGAGGATAACGGCGTCACGGCCCGGCCTCTCGCGCCTGAGGGGGCAACCGCCGCGCGCGCTCCGGTCAACGTCCAGATCGATTTCGATGCACTGCAACAGCGCATCATCGCGGTTCCGGGCGTTCCAGCTCGTCCGTACTCGCAACTGCGCGCCGGCGCCACCGGCATCGTATATTTCCTGGAGCCAATGCGCGGTCAAGCCGGCCCGGGTCCGGCCGCCAATACGCTGCATCGCTACCGGCTGAATGAACGCAAATCGACTCCTTTTGTAAGCGGCATTGCCACGTATGATGTCAGCGCGGACGGCCACAAACTGGTCTATCGCGTAGGCGGCGGCCCCGCACTTCCCGGCGCGGTGCCGGTGACGCCCTCCCTGTTTCTGGTTGACGCCGACAAAGTGCCCCCGGCTCCCCTGGCGGGCAAGCTCAACTTCGTGCTGCGCATGTACCTGGAGCCCAAGGCGGAGTTCAAGCAGATCTTCTACGAAGGCTGGCGCAACCAGCGCGACTATCTTTATGTCAAGAACATGCACGGTTCAGACTGGTCCAAGATGAAGGAAATGTACGGCCAGATGCTGCCGTACGTGATGCACCGGGCCGATCTGAATTACCTGCTGGATACCATGGGCGCGGAGATCGCCATCGGCCATTCCTATGTCCGTGGGGGCGACATTCCAACCATCCCCAATTCACGCGGCGGCCTACTGGGCGCGGACTTCGCCGTGGACCATGGCCGCTATAAGATCACCCGGATCTACGACAACGAAAGCTGGAATCCCGAGCTGCGCGCTCCCTTGGCGGGACCCGGCATTCATGTAAACGCGGGTGATTATCTGCTGGCCATCAACGGCGTGGAACTGCGCACCCCGGACAGCATGTACCGCCTTCTGGATGGCACGGCGGGCCGCCAAACCGTGATCACCGTGAACAGCAGTCCAGTGATGGAGGGCGCGCGGCAGGTGACGGTGGTCCCGGTGCCCACGGAACAGGGTCTGCGTACGCGGGCGTGGGTGGAATCGAACCGGCGCTTGGTGGACAAGCTCTCGGGCGGCAAGTTGGCCTATGTATATGTGCCAAACACCGGCCAACCGGGCTATACCAGCTTCAACCGGTATTACTTTTCACAGCAGGATAAGGTGGGGGCCATCATTGACGAGCGCTATAACGGGGGCGGGTCCGCGGCCGACTACATTATTGATGTGCTGCAACGCGACTTCGACGGCTACTTCAATAATGCAGCTGGCGACCGGTATCCCTTCACCAGCCCGTCGGCCGGGATTTGGGGTCCCAAGGTCATGATCGTGAATGAAATGGCGGGCTCCGGGGGCGACCTGATGCCCTGGATGTTCCATCGCCGGAAGGTGGGCGTCCTGGTGGGCAAGCGCACCTGGGGCGGCCTAGTGCACACCGCCGACACGCCTGCGTTCATTGATGGCGGTAGCATGATCGCGCCGCGCGGGGGCTTCTTCACGCGCGAAGGAAAATGGGCCGTGGAGAATGAAGGAACTGCGCCGGATGTGGATGTGGAAAATTGGCCGAAGGACGTGATCGCCGGGCATGATCCGCAACTGGAGCGGGCTGTTACGGAAGGGCTGCGGATGTTGAAGGAAAAGCCAGTGAACCGTTTGGGGACGGAGCCTGCGGCGCCGGTCTGGGGTCAGCGGAAGGTCGGGTTGGTTGTGCCTATGGGAACGGGTGGGGGCTCGGCTCGCGAATAGCGCGAGCCCTTACTGCTGGCGCCTGCCGCGTTCAAGTTCATCAATGCGGGCTTTGATGGCGGGCAGGTTGCTCTTCATTTCCATTTCGAGGTCGAGCGCATGAAGCGTCGCACTGTGACTTTTGACGCGGGCTTCCATTGGTGAGGCCCAGTCATGAAACCCTGAGAGCAGGCGCTTTTCCGCCTTCTCGATCCGTTCCAGCATTCGGGTTTCCAGGCTTTCCATTCGGGCATCGAAGCCTTGCAGTCGCGTTTCGAAGCTCACCATCCGGTTCTCGAGGCCCTGCACCTTGGTATCCAGCCCTTGGATTTGGGTCGGCAGGCTTTGGATTAGCTGGGTGAACCACTGCTTATCTTCTTCGGTCAATGTATTCCCCCTCGGACTTTCGCCTCTACTCAAATCCACAATAGCAGGATGCACGCTAACCCGCGCACCCAGTTGCATCCACTCCGCGCGGCACCGTATCGTTGAAACTTGACTCCCTCCGTAGCCCCAAATTCCGAACTCCAGGCCAACGCCCTATCGCCCCTCGAGACCCTGGCCCAATCGATCGCCAGCATAGCGCCCACCGCCCAACCCGCCTTAACCATGCCCGGAGTCTTCGTTCTGGCCGGCAACGCCACCGCGCTCTGCTACCTGCTGGCAACCATCTCCATGACGCTGGTAGCGCTCAGCATCCGTGAGTTCGCCGTCCGCTCCGCATCCCCTGGTTCGCTCTTCGAATTCGCCGCCGAGGTCCTCCCCTTGAAGATCTCGCACCTGGCGGGCTGGAGCTTGCTGCTGGCCTACGCGGCCACGGGAGCCGCCCTCACCGGCGGGCTTACCAATTACGCCAACGCTCTTCTCAAAGGCGTTCTCGGATTTACCGTGGCGCCCATCTGGCTCACAGCTTTCTCCATCGCCTTTGCCGGAGCAATCGCGTACCGTGATATCCGCGTCTCGGCGCGTTTCATGCTCTGGTCCGAAGGCATATCCATAGCGCTAATCACGCTGGTGTCCGCCGCAACTTTGCTGCACAGCAAGCATCCCATCGATCTCCCGCAGATCCGGCTTGACGGAGTCTCGCCGCTCCATCTTGGCCCCGGTTTCGTTCTCGCCATCTTCAGCTTTGTCGGCTTTGAAAGCGCCACGGCTTTGGGCGCCGAAGCCCGCAATCCATTGAAGTCCATACCCCGCGCGGTGCTGGGCAGCGCCGTACTCTCCGGCCTCCTATTCATTTTCTTTGCATACGCGGAGGTTCTGGGCTTTCGGGAATCGGGCATAAATCTGGGAGACAGTGAAGCGCCGCTCCAAGTATTGGCGGTTCATTCCGGCATCGCCTGGGCGGCCCCATTTGTCGCTATCGGGACCCTGCTCACCTTCTTCTCGTGCGCTTTGGCCTGCATAACCGCCGGCGCCCGCATACTGTTTTCCATGGCGCGCCGCGGCATTTTGCCAGTTGCCTTCGGGCGCGCCCACCAACGGAATGAGACCCCGCATTGGGGCGTGCTGGTGGTAGGGATTTTTACCTTCCTACTCTGTGGATTCCTGGCTGCCCTGGGCGCGCCCGGCCTGGACATCAATGGCTGGTTAGGAACACTGGCCACCTACGGCTTCATCGTGGCCTATTTGTTGGTTGTGATCGCCGCGCCAATCTATTCACACCGGCATAACGTACTGACCTCACGCGGCGCGATACTGGCCAGTCTAGCCGCGGCAACTCTGATCGCGGCGTTCGTGCTGAGCGTGAACCCCATGCCTCCGCCGCCGTACCGCTATTTGCCTTATTACTTCGCGGCTTATCTGATCGTCGTCACGGCCGCTGCCCGGCTGTGGCGGATTAGGCTTCAGCGATAATAGAGGAAATGGACGAACAGGAATTCAAGACCCAGGCGGATCGCGCCTTGACCTCGCTGTACAACAGCTTGATCGCGGCCTCCGACGGCGATGACTTCGAAGCCGATTTCAACAACGGCGCGCTGGCGATTGAGTTCGAAAATTCACCCGCGAAATTCGTGGTCAGCCCCAACAGCCCGGTGCGGCAGATCTGGGTTTCGGCCCACTCGCGCAGCTTCAAGCTCGATTGGCAAGCCGGCCAGCGGGAGTTCGTGCTGCCGGATACCGGAGCCTCGCTTGCGGAACTAATCCGCGGCGCAATCAGCCAGCAACTGGGCCGGGAGATCACTCTCTAATGGCGGTCGGCGTCTATATTTCCTATCCGTTTTGCGCGCAGAAATGCACCTTTTGCAACTTTGCGTCGGACGTCCTTCCGAAGGAACTTGAACGCCAGTACATCGCGAGCCTGCAAGCTGAGATCGCTGGCACCATCTGGCCGTCTGAAGTAGATACGGTGTACCTGGGCGGCGGCACTCCCAGCCAAATGGATCCCGAGGATCTTGCCGCGCTGCTGGCCGAGATTCCCGGCCGCCCCTGGGTGGAAGCCACCCTGGAGGCCGCGCCTGGAACCATCACGGCTGAGAAAGCGCAAGCTTGGCGGAGAGCTGGCATCAACCGCGTCAGCCTGGGCGTACAGTCGTTCTCCACGCGGGAGTTAGCGCGTACCGGGCGCAAGCACACCCCGGAGATTGTCATGGCGGAGATGGATATTTTGAAGGCCGCCGGGATCGACAGCATCAATGTTGACCTGATCGCGGGATTGGCTGGGCAGACCGAGGCCTCCTGGCACACCTCGCTCTCGTGGCTGAGCGCGATCGATCCACCCCATGTTTCCGTGTACATGCTGGAGGTGGATGAAGATAGCCGCCTTGGCAAGGAAGTACTGCTGAACGGTAAGCGCTACGGCGCTCCGGAAATTCCGTCCGATCAACTCATGGCCGATTTTTATGAGATGGCTGTCCGGCACTTGCGCGATCTGGGGCTGGACCGTTATGAGATCTCCAACTTCGCCCGGCCGGGCCGCGAATCCGTCCACAATCTGAAATACTGGCGGCTGGAGCCCTACCTGGGCTTCGGGGTGGACGCCCATTCTTTCGACGGCAAGACCCGCTGGCAGAACGTGGATGCGGTGCCGGAATACATCGCGCGCATGACAAACTCAGGTTCCGCTCGCGACGCTTCCGACCTGGCGCATCCCGACCAGGAGAAATTTTTCGTCGGCCTGCGCCTGTCTGAGGGCGTGAAGCCGAATCCGGACGAGTGGCTCCGCTGGGATCAGCCGATTCAACTGTTCATGACCCAGGGTCTGTTGGAACGCCGGGGCGATCGTCTGCGGCTCACCGATCAAGGCGTGCTGTTCTCTAATGACGTTTTCGCGGAGTTCGTGGAAGCATGAGCGTGATCGACCTGCGCAGCGACACCGTTACGCGCCCCAACCAAGCCATGCGCCACGCCATGGCCAACGCCGATGTGGGCGACGATGTTTACGGGGAAGACCCCAGCATCAACCGGCTGGAGCAGCGCGCCGCGGCGATTTTCGAAAAAGAAGCGGCCCTGTTTGTCCCCACCGGTACCATGGGCAACACTATTGCGATTAAGATCCATACCGAACATGGGCAGGAAGTAATCTGCGAATCGCGCGCGCATATTCTGGATTGGGAACTGGCCATGATGGCGTGGTTCTCCGGTTGTGTGGCGCGGGTGGTGAATGCAGTGGACGGCATCCTGCACT
>JBBQUE010000095.1:0-8448 GCA_038212805.1 Bryobacterales bacterium
TGGGTACTGCAGTTCGCGGCGGCGGCCAAGGCTTTGAGCGTTCCTTACTCCAGTCTCACGCCGGATTTGCTTTGCCGCTATGCGATTGGCCAGAAGCTGGATTTCGATCCGGGGACGCGCTATGCGTACAATCAGTCGGCCTATCTGTTCCTGGGGCGCATTATTGAGAAGATCACCGGGAAGAAATATGAGGACGCGGTACGTGAAAAGCTGCTGACGCCAGCGGGCGCTACGGGATTGAAACTGGGCAGATCGTTGTTTTCCCAGAAAAGTCCGGATGAAGTGAAGTATTACGATTTTCCGGGCGCTTTGCTCACCAGCACGCCCACGGTTCCGGGGGCGGTTGCTCCGGCACCGAAACCCTATGGATACTATTGGGTGGAACAGGCCGAGGCGTATGGCGGATGGACGGGCACTAGTATTGATCTGATGAAGTACATCAACGCGCTGGAGGGGCGGCGCGGTCCCGCCATTCTGAGCGCCGCGTCCCTGGCTGCCCTGGCCGCTCGACCACCCGCTCCGGTAACGCCCACGGGACCGTTTGTGGGTCTTACGTGGAGGATCACGCCCATCGCGGGCGGACAGCACTGGTGGCATTCCGGGGGAGCGACGGGTACGCGCAACCTGCTGGCGCGGCGGCAGAATAACCGCAATTGGGTGGTGCTGATGAACTCGCGGCCGGAGGATGAAGACAGTATTATTACGGAGATCTTCAACGCCTTCGCGGTGGCGGAATCGCAGGTGGCTTCCTGGCCGGCCACGGATCTGTTCGCGCAGTTTAGCGGCCCCACTTTGGCATCCAGCGTTCAATCGCTCTCATTCACTTACGCGGCCGGGGGCGTTTTGCCCGATCCGCAGACGGTGCAGTTCACGGCTGCTCCTATGCAGGTCAACATTACCGTTGCGCCGCCGGCGGCTGCCTGGCTGCGGGTTGATCCGGCTACGGGGACTACGCCTGCCAGCGTGAAAGTTTCGGTGGATCCCAGCAAGCTGGATCCGGGCGATTACCAGACGCTGCTGGTGGTGAGCGCGCCGCAAGCGGCGAACGGAAGCCGGTCCATTCCGGTTTCGTTGAAGGTGACAGCTGCTACAGCGTTTAGCGCGATTCGCAATTCAGCCAGCCTGGTGGTGGCCGTGGCGGCTGCCGCGGAGTCTCGTATCACTGTTGAAAGCAACGACATCGGGGGATCGATGGACGCAACGTCGGCGCGCGTGATCGACAGCGCCTCCCTGGACCAAGCCGCAACTGTGGTGCAGCTCTCGGGCAAGCAGTTAGATCTGGCCCTGCCCGCGGGATTACAACCGGGCACCGCCACGATTACCGTGACTACGGCGAGCGGACGCGTTTTGCGGGACCAGATTCAGATTGATCCGATTACGCCTGGGATTTTTACCGTCAATCAAACCGGGACGGGCCTGCCGGTGGCGGTTCTGACGCGAACAACCGGCGACGGAGTGACCAGCACGGAAGCTGTCTCTGACTGTTCCGCCGGGCCGGGCGCTTGCGTGGCTCTGCCCATTGATCTGGGGCCGGATACGGATTCGGTAAGCCTGCAACTGAGCGCGACGGGGGTGCGCAGCCAAAGCGATCCGGGGGCGTTTACGGTTCAGATAGGCGGAGATAGCGGGACCGTGACAGCCATTCAGCCGGATACGGCCACTGCGGGGGTGGACCTGATTACCGTGCTGCTGCCGCGCACGCTGGCGGGGGCGGGGGACGTGGACTTGACGCTGGCGGTGGGTGGCAAGAGCGCCAACCCGGTGCGGATCAACATCAAGTAGCCAGCAAAGCAGAGTGGGCGGTGAATCAATTGTTGGTTGCGGCGCGTATTGGTTTGCCCGGATAAACGCCGTCCACGGGCTTGCCGCCGTCCACCACAAGTACGCCGCCCACCAGAACGAATTTCATTCCCGTGGCCGCCTGGGCCGGTTTCTCGTACGTCGATACATCGCTCACGGTCTCTGGATCGAACACCGCGATATCGGCGTCCGCACCCACCTGAATCCGGCCCTTGCCCTGCATGGCGGGAACGCGCTTTTCCAAGCGCCGGGCCGGTTGATCCGTCATCTTCGAAAGCGCGTCCATCCAAGTGAGGGCCTTCTCTTCCCGCACGTACTGCCGCAGCACTTTGGTGAATGTGCCCGCTGAACGCGGATGCCCGTTCGCGGTGATGTCGAACCCATCGGAAGCCACCATCGCCAGGGGGCTGGTAACTGCCTTGCGCACATTCTCCTCGCTATTCGAATGCACGATCACGATGCCGCGCTCCTTGCGGTATTTAAGGAACGAATCGCGCGTCAGCCGCTCGCCAGTAGCCACCCATTGCAGCTTGGAAAAATCGACGTCCTTGCGATCGGCGTAGTCGTCAAACAGCGCGGATTCAATACGCGTTGCACCGGCCGTGTAGGGATAGGCTTCGGTGGTGATGTCAATGCCGTGCGCGCGGGCCTCGCCAATCATCTGGAGCGTGCGCGCGATGGCGCCCTGGCTGGATGAATTGATATGCACCACATGCAGGGAAGCGCCTGTGATGGCCGCCGCCGCAATCACTTCCGAGAGTCCTTGGAGCGGGGCGGCGTCGCCCTGCGTCATGCTGGAAGACCCGCGCATATGGACGTGGCAGGACGCGCCATAACGCGCCGCGATGCGGAACATTTCCAGAATCTCCCAATACGAAGCCGATTGCGTATAGGCGATGCCAAACCCCACCGCCACCGCACCTTTCTTCAGCTCCTGCTCCAGGCGCATCTTCATCCGCGTGATATCTTCATCGGTCGCCTTGCCAAACGCGCCTTTGTCGGCCGGTAGAAAGTCGCCGGTATCGTGAAGCACCTCCATGCGCACCGGCGGATGACCGGCCGAGACGCCGTGATGGATCATGGATTTGCCGGCGCGCGCGCGATACCAGCCGTCCACATCCGCCGTCCCGATCTCCAGTTCCAATGACGACGTGACACCATCCATGGCTTCGTATTTATCGGAAGCTGGCTCGCGGCCATGCCAATGAAGATCGATAAAGCCGGGCGAGACAATGAAACCCTGGGCATCGATCACGCGCTTGCCATCGAGAGGGCCAGGCGACACCGCCGCGATTTTGCCGCCGCGGATGCCGACGTTGCGCACCGCATCGAGCTTCGTCTGGGGATCCATCACGCGCCCGTTGCGGATCACGACATCGTAGGTCTGGGCCTGCAGCGCAGCGGCCGCGGCCACCCAAAGCAGCGTCTTCATGAACATATGGGACAGTATATCCGGGAACATTCCCGCCGCGCGTGTTGTCCAATCCGGCGTGTCGATTCTTGAGGCCAACATGCTTGAGGCCAACATGCTAACGAAGCTCTACGCCGGCCGGCCGTGCGCGAAGTCAGCTTCTTCATCGGTCCCCGCCAGGGGAGGAGCCTACGCGGCGGCGCTCTGCGCGGCTTACTTAGGAATCGCGGCATTTTACAAGATTGCGATTCTGGAAACGGGTCCGATCTCGAATCACGTTACACTGATTGAAAACTCGAAAGGCAAATTCGCTTACGTCACGGTGGGGGGACTCCGGAGCAAGTCCGCACATTGCACACCGGAGATCTACCGCGCGGAATCTGGGGTTCTGGCGATGGAACTCGCGTCTATGTCGAGCTGGAAAACGGAGACGCTGCGCAAGCCATCGACACGGCGACAAACAAAGTAATTGCAAGCACTCCGGTCCGGCAGCTTCCGCAGGCACTGGTTTATGTCCCAGGCGCAATTCCTTCCGGCGACGGCAGCGCGAACCTATTTCCACTATCGCAGGCAGACCGAGCTTCGCATCTGACTCCGATTCAACCGAATGGACTGAGGTAACGGAGAGCTTTCGTCTCAAAGTCTTTTGAGTGGTCGCCTATGCCCAACAAGAGGCATGCCGGTATCTTGTAAGTCCCTGAACGCAAACCGATTATCACTACTGTCCGGTTATAACCTGAATAGAATCAATTGGTTAGTGCCAGTGATAGGACTGTGTTGGGAGCCGACCCTTTACCTGTGACTCGATTGTGCGCCGGGACCGCAAAACTATCTCTTGAGTGTTTCCGACCCCGGATAAGAATTTCGGGGGCGACGCCGGAAATTGCTTCATTCTGCCTTCTTCACAAGCGACGGTGGCATATGCGCCATGTCCCGCACCCGTTGCCGCTCTCCGATTTCATCGTCGCTCAGACGGGCATCGTAGATCGATCGCGGTTCGATGGTTCGCGCGACCAGCGTTGCAATGCCGACGACCAGAATGAGGGGCAGGATGAATGATCTGTCGAGTCCCGTGAGTTCCATCAATAGAACCACCGTCGAAATCGGTCCCTGGGTCGTTGCCGCAAGAACCGCTCCCGCGCCGAGGAAGCAAAACAATCCAGACGGAACTCCCGGCACGAACCAGGACCATGCCCACCCCAGAACGCCACCCAGCATCGCTCCGGCGGTGAGAGATGGCGTGAACAACCCGCCGGGCACTCCACCGCGAACGCACAAAGCAGTTGCTGCTGGCTTGAGGAACAGCAGAACGAAAAGGAGATCTGGCGTAACATGACTTGCGAACGCCAACTGAGAAATGTCCCTTCCGTTTCCCAGCAATTGAGGGAACCGAATCGAAACGGCACCCAGCAGCCCCAGAATCGCCATCGGCATTACGATGCGGCGCCAGTTGTCCGGTTTGTTGCGCTCCGCCCAGGTAAGCAGCCTGACGTAGCCGACAGAAAAAACACCCGCGATCGGACCAACCAGGAGGGCCCAGGCGACGACAGACGGAGAACTTACGTAAGAAGGAATGACATATGTGGGCGCATTCGGGAGGAAGATCCACGCGACCCCCGTCGCGGTGATTGAGGCAATCAGAGCAGGCAGCACGTAGCGAAGCGCCAGCATCCCTCGCATTACCTCCAGTGAGAAGAGTGCTCCCCCAAGGGGAACACCGTATGCCGCGGCCATCCCGGCTCCCGCGCCGCAGGCGACCAGCAACCTCCGTTGTTCATCCGAAAGCCACGCCCGGTCGGCAAAAAAATTCGCGAACACGGCTCCTGCCTGTTTGGGTGCGCCTTCCCGGCCCAAGGAGGCACCCATTCCGACGATGATTACGGAGAGGACCGCGCTTCCCAGCGTTCGTAGCGCCGGTAATCGGCCGGCATGAAACCAGATGGCTGCGGTGGTGTCAATTCCATTGCCGCTTGAAAGACGTTTCAGGAGGATCTGGCCGAGGCCGGTCAGGACTCCCGCCGCCAGAAGTACAAAAACACGGTGCCATGCAGTTGCGCGCAGAACAGATGTCAATAGATCCGATCCTGAACCACCCCACACCCAGCGCTGAACCGTTTCGAGCAACCGGGTTAATGCCGCCGCTCCCAAGCCGGTGAGCGCGCCGGTACAAATAAGCGCGAGCCAGAACCGCATGGCATTTGGGCTTTGGAGAGTTGCGGGAATATCTCCCGTTTTACCTGGCGCGTCCAAAACAATTCGCATCGCATAGTAAGCTTGGCACGGACGCGCGGACGAAACATCAACACGTCAAATCGCCGTTTTACGCGAAGGTTCGCCGGGCAGTCTTCGTTCACTGTTGATGTGGGGCGTCACCAAAGACGATCGCCGCTGTTAGCGCACGAAGGACTTTGCCGTAAGACATCAATCCGGAGGTCGGACTCCGCTAATTTCGGCACGATCAGCTAGATTTTGACATCAAAGCGATGCAAGTTGTTGAATTTTGGCAAGAAGCACCTAGCATTGCATCCCCGGCTGGAACCAAACAATTCTAAAAGCTTCCGCGAGAGGGAGCCATAGGATTACCTGACGCAACGCCAGGACATGTGTGGTGCGGACGGAGCTATCCCGCCTCTCCACGGCTAAAATCGTCCAACACAACGGTGAGCCATGGTTTGGCGGTCTCGCCGTCCGACCTCTACGCCAGCAACTCCCGCACCACCGTCCCATGCACGTCGGTCAAGCGGAAGTCCCTGCCCTGGAATCGATACGTCAGCTTGGTATGATCGAACCCCAGCAAATGCAGAATTGTCGCATGCAGGTCATGCACATGCACTTTATCCTTGGTGACATTGAAACCCAACTCATCGCTCTCACCCAAGGTCAACCCGGGCTTCAACCCGCCGCCGGCCAGCCACATGGTGAACGCATTCGGATGATGATCGCGCCCGTCGCTGCCGCCCTGAACCATGGGGGTGCGCCCGAATTCCCCGCCCCAGACAACCAGAGTGTTCTCCAGCATCCCGCGCTGCTTCAAATCCTGCACCAGCCCGGCGCAGGCCTGATCCGTATCGTGGGTGTTCTTCTGCAGATCCTTGGTCAGGTTGCCATGCTGATCCCAAGCCTCGTGATAGAGTTGCACGAAGCGCACGCCGCGCTCCACTAAACGCCGGGCTAACAAACAGTTATTCGCGAACGAAGGCTTGCCCGGCTCAGCGCCATACATTTCCAGCACGTGCTTGGGCTCTTTCGACAAATCCATCAACTCCGGCGCGCTCGATTGCATCCGGAATGCCATCTCAAACGAATTGATGCGAGTAGCGATTTCCGGATCCCCGGTGGCATCCAACCGCATGCCATTCAGCTTCTTGATGGAATCGAGCGAATCGCGCTGCAGTTCCTCGTCCACGCCCTTAGGGTTCGAAAGGTACAGCACCGGATCGCCGCTGCTGCGGAACTGCACCCCCTGGTAAACCGTCGGCAGAAAGCCGCTACCCCAGCACGAATTGCCGCCGCTGGGACCCTTGGCACCGCTGCTGAAGACCACGAACGCCGGCAGATCCCGCGACTCGCTACCCAGGCCATACGTCACCCACGCGCCCATGCTGGGACGCCCGAACTGCAGCGTTCCGGTGTTCATCATCAACTGCCCCGGAGCGTGGTTGAACGCATCCGTGACCATCGATTTTACGATCGTGATATCGTCCACGATCTTGGCGGTGTGCGGCAACAGATCCGACAATTCCGCGCCGCATTTTCCATACTTGGCGAACGGAAACTTCGGGCCCAGAAGTTTTGAATTCGGATTGATGAACGCCGCGCGATAGCCCTTCAGCAGTTCGGGCGGAGGCAGCGTGCCATCGAACTTGGCCAGTTGCGGCTTGTTGTCGAACAGTTCCAGATGGCTGGGTCCACCCGCCATGAACAGAAAGATCACGTTCTTCACTTTGGCCGGGAAGTGAGGCTGCTTCACCGCCATCGGATCAGCCCCATCCAGCAGCGACGTCAGCGCCATGGCCCCTAAGCCGACGCCACATTTTTCCAGAAACCAACGCCTCGCGATCCTATTTTCTTCCATGGCATCTACTCCTTCGTGATCGTTTCGTCCAGGTTGAGAAGCACGCGGGAAACCGCCGTCCAGGCCGCCAACTGCACGGGCGTGGTACCTGCCGGCAACTGCACCTTCGCCCCGTCGTCCAACCCGGCCAAGCTACGCGCGCTCACCCAGCCGGCCGAAATGCGCTGGGTCTGTTTTTCCAGAAACGCCAGCAATTCGGCCCGCTCTTTCGCATCCGGCGATCTTGCCACGCAGCGCCGGAACGCGAAGGTCAGCCGCTGCGCATCGGTTGCGCCGCCCTCCTTCAAAGCCTTCAAAGCCAGGGCCTGCGCGCTTTCCATGAAGAGCGTTTCGTTGAGCGTGGTCAAAGCCTGCAGCGGAGTATTCGATCGCGACCGCCGCACGCACGAAGTATCGCCATTCGGAGCATCGAACGTCTGCAGCACAGGGTACGGGACGGACCGGTAGCGGAACGTATACAAGGCGCGGCGGTAGCGCTCCGGACCCGTCTCCGTCTTCCAGATCTTAGGCCCATAGCTGGCCGGCGGCAGGAATAGAAACTCAGGCGCGGGTGCGAACACGCTGGGCCCGCCTATCTTCGCGTTCAAAAGACCGCTGGCCGAGAGCGCAATGTCACGCACCAGTTCGGCCTCCACGCGCAGCCTGGGCCCGCGCGCCAGCAGCCGGTTGTAGGGATCCCGCTCCAGCAACTCCGGCGTCACGCGTGACGATTGCCGGTAGGTTTTGGACATCACGATGGTCTTGTGCATGGCCTTCACGCCCCAGCCGTTGTCCATGAACTCCACCGCCATCCAGTCCAGCAATTCCGGATGCGAGGGCGGCTCGCTTTGGCTTCCCAAATCTTCCGAAGTGCTCACCAGTCCAGTTCCGAAGTAGCCCTGCCACAGGCGGTTGACGAAAGAGCGTGCGGTGGTGGGAGCCTTGCGATCGGTCAGCCAGTGGGCGAACGTCAGCCGGTTGCCAGGTGCGTTCTCCGGCAATGGATTCAGGAACGCGGGCACGCCCGGATTCACCACCGCGGCGGGCTGAAGAAAATCGCCGCGCTTCAACAAGTGCGTCTCGCGCAGTTCTTCGCGGGCTTGCAGAACCAGCTGCGGAGCGCCTTCCGGATGCTGCTTCCACAGCGCGGCGATCCCAGCGTTGGCCGATTGCCATTCGGGCA
>JBBQUE010000096.1:0-8413 GCA_038212805.1 Bryobacterales bacterium
CATTACGGATTACTTACTGATGGTTAAAGTCTTCATCTCTTACTCGCGGATAGACCACGACTTGCTGGGCGAACTCGATCGCCACATGGCTACCCTGCGCCGCACGGGCCTGATCGAGCAGTGGTCCGACAAAGAGATCCAGGCCGGCGTGGAGTGGGAGCCGGAGATCTGGCACAATTTTCGGGCGGCGGACGTGATTGTTCTGCTGGTGAGTGTGGATTTTCTGAACTCTGACTTTGCTTATGGGAAGGAGTTCAAGGCTGCGGAGGAGCGCCATCGAAAAGGTGAGGTTAGGATTGTGCCGGTGATCGTTCGGTCGTGTGTTTGGCAGGATGGACGGCTGGACCGGCTCCAGGTTTTGTGTGCGGATCGGCCAGTGCGTTCTTTCCCGGATCGGGATGAGGCTTGGACTCTGGTGGTAACTGAGATCCGTAAGGTAGTCACCAGCCTGGCGAATCGGCCTAAGGCCGGGGCCACTAAGGTGAATCCCAAGGATGGCCAGCCTTACGTATACATTCCGCCGGGCACCTTCCGGATGGGCTGCTCCCCGGGCGACGAGCAGTGTCGTGACGATGAGAAGCCGGTCCGGCAAGTCACGCTAACGCAAGGGTTCTGGCTTGGGCAGACCCCGGTAACGGTGGAGGCGTACCGGCAATTCGCTAAAACTACCGGCAAAAACGGCAGAAAGCCGGTTGTCTAATTGACTTGGCACGAGGCGAAAGCGCATTGTGAACGGGCGGGCGGACGTTTACCGACGGAAGCAGAGTGGGAGTACGCGGCGCGGGGAGGTACACTTGGCGCACGGTACGGTGAATTGGATGAAATCGCTTTGTACGACCGCAACTCTGGGGACAGCTTGCAGGAGGCAGGTAAGAAAGCGCCGAATGCCTATGGACTATACGATATGCTGGGCAACGTCTGGGAGTGGGTGGAAGACTGGTATGGGCCGTATCAAGATGAACCGGCCGCCGATCCAAAAGGACCATCGAGCGGCGAGGTTAGAGTGCTGCGGGGCGGCTCTTGGGCCGACGTTTCCGGGCTCGCCCGCGTGTCGTACCGCCTCTGGAACGAACCGTCGGGGCGTCTCGACGACTTCGGCGTCCGGTGTGCCGTCGACCACCTCTGGCTACTTCTCAATCTCCGTCGCCGATACCACCCTCGAATCCGTCTGAAATTTCCGATACCCGCTAAACGTAACCTCCTGATCGAAGCTCACCTTCTTCACCAAAGCCAGCCGCGCCGAAGCCGTAACCGTCGCCCGCTTTGGCAGCCAGATCTCCCCATTCACCCGCGTCTGCTCAAACTCCATATGCGACCCCGCAGCCAACCTTGCCAGGAACAACCCAAAGCTGATCGTCCCCAGCGTTTCCGCCTCCGCCCGCACCCAGTGGTAATCGCTCTTATCAATCCACAGCGTCCCCTGCATCTTCGAAAGCAATTCGCGGTGCTTGCCGCGATACCCATCCCGCGGCTTGGCCCCAAACACATACACATCGCGCCCGTCCCGCTTTTCCTCACGTAGCAGCGTAAAATCGAATGCCTCGGGGATGTCCTTGAAACTCTCGCGCTGCCGGGCCCGGGTCTGCTCATGTTCGGCGGCTCGCTTGGCGCGTTCGGCGTCCGTCATGCGGTTCGATTCCGCTACGGCCTTGTCCATCCTTTCGCGTTCCTTGCGCTCCTCCCCGGCTGGCAGCGGCTTGCCATCTTTTTCAATCAGGCGGCGGAACGGCTTCCCCCCGATATACAGCACGTCCCGCGTATGGGAGTGCGTGGATTTCACGTTCCCCTGGCCGTCCAGTTCGCGCACCACATCCCGCTGCACGTAGGTGTAGTCACTGGCCAGTTTGGAATCGCGATCGTCAACCTGTACGGACCGGCGCACAATCTCGCGCGCGTCCACTGCGTTCGCCGCGTCCGCTACCAGCCCGTTGGAAGCAGCCAGCAGAACAAGAGAAAGGATGGTTCGCACAATACCAAAATACAGTAGGACAACCGTACACTGACTGAACCCTACCAGCAAAACTTACCCCCGCTTTCCGCTCACATCGCAGTGTGGAATACCGCGGCGGCAAAGGCTGCACGCCCGAAGCGCTGGGACGGACGCCGATGCCATTGCCGAGAATGTGGAAGAGCCCTCCCGGATCCACTCTCAGTAGCGCCTACTGCAGCAACCCCTCCATCTTCGATCCCTTAATCAGGATGGTCTCGTTGCGCTCCGGGCCGGTAGAGATGCAGCCCACCTCCACCCCCAGGCGCTCACTCAAAAACTTGAGATAAGCGTGCGCCTTGGGCGGCAGATCGGCAAAATTCGACAGCCCGCGTGTGGGGCTCTTCCAGCCGGGAATCACTTCGTAAACCGGTTCAGCCGATTCCAATTCCTGCACCGTGGCCGGCATCCGGCTCTGATTCTTATAGCCCACGCACACCGGAATCTCATCCAGCTCATCCAGTACATCCAGCTTCGTAATCACCAAACTATCGAAGCCATTAATCATGGACGTGTACTTCAGTAGCGGAACATCAAACCAGCCGCAGCGCCGCGGACGCCCGGTCACCGCGCCGAATTCGTTCCCGGCCTTGCGCAGATATTCGCCTTCCGTCCCCAGCAGTTCCGACGGGAAGGGGCCGCTGCCCACGCGCGTGGTGTAGGCCTTTGAAACGCCGATCACGCCCTGAATCCGGGTAGGCGGCACGCCAGACCCGGTGCACGCCCCGCCGGCCGTCGCGCTGGACGACGTCACGAACGGATAGGTGCCGTGATCGATATCCAGCATGGTCCCCTGCGCGCCCTCAAACAGCACGCGCTTCCCGGCCGTGATGGAATCGTTCAGGAACTGCGCGGTGTCGCAAACCATGGGACGGATGGATTCGCCAAACTCCAGGTACTGATCGCGGATTGCCTTGTAATCAATGGTTTCGTTGATCTGAAAGCACTGCGCCAGCAAGCGCTTATCCTCAGCCAGAGCGTCATACAGCGCCTCAAAGGTCTTGCGATCGAACAGGTCCGCCACCCGGATGCCGCGCCGTCCGGTTTTGTCTTCATAACAAGGGCCAATGCCCCGCGATGTCGTGCCAATGGCCACGCGGTCCGCCCGGCCCTCCGACATTTTCTCCACAATCCGATGGAAAGGGAAGATCAGGTGCGCCCGTTCGCTGATCGCCAACTGCTTGCGCACGTCGATGCCGGTGGCTTCCAGCATGGCGATCTCTTGCAGCAGCGCCGCTGGATCCAGCACCACGCCGTTGCCGATCACGGCCTTGATGCCCGGGCGGAGAATGCCGCTGGGGATCACCTTTAGAACGAATTTCTTAGGGCCAATGAAAACGGTGTGACCCGCATTGTGCCCGCCTTGATACCGCGCCACTATGTCGAAGTGAGCCGAGAACAGGTCAACCACCTTGCCCTTGCCTTCGTCTCCCCACTGAGCGCCTAGAACGATGATATTTCGCATGTAAACCAAAACTTCTCATTGTACCGCGAGGCTATGCTACGCTTTCAATTTATGCAGTTGGCAGACATTTTTTTGGGGCTCGGACAAGAGTCCTTCGAACAAACCGTGCGGAGCATCTCGCTGGGAAAATTGAAGACGTACCAGCTTTTTGAGCGCATGAAATTTCGTCTGCACGTGAATAAGCTGAACGCCGAAACGCTGCGCAAAGTCGGGCCGCGCTGTTGGGAGCGGCTCTCGCAGCCCGATAACGACGACTTGGCCACGGAGCTAAGCCAAGCCATTCTGGTTTCGCACCTGGACATGATCAAGGTGGTTCTGGACGAGTTGGGAATGCCGCACGACGATGGCTTCTTCGCCAAGGATCTGGAGGCAGCGCAATACCTGACGGAAGGCTGGCAGGCGCGGGTCTTTGAAAAATTCAAGGGCCAATATCCGGAGCCGCTGTTATTGTTCTACATCAACCACCTGGGCTTGGAATTCGGCAAGGCCGAGGCACTGTTCCGTCCATGAACGCGGCATTCTTCACTGCTATCAAGGGCGGAGATTTGGCGCAAGTAAAGCAAATGCTGGAGCAGAATCCGGGCCTGCTTCAGGCGCGCGACGAAGCCGGGTTAGGCGCTTACATCGTGGCCCGTTATTCGCGCCATGCCGAAATCGCGCAGTTGCTGCTGGACCAGGGCGCGGAGCTGGATATCTTCGCGGCCTGCATGGCCGGGGCGCAATCGCGGGTAGTAGATTTGCTGGCGGCGGATCGCGGATTGGTGAACGGATACAGCCACGATGGCTTTACTCCCCTGCATCTGGCTTCGTTTTTTGGACAGCCGGGAATTTCGGAAGTTCTGCTCGCCAACGGCGCCGATGTGCACGCCCGCTCCACTAACGCCATGAAGAACACGCCGCTCCATGCCGCGGCGGCGGGGCGGAATCTGGATTGCGTTGGCACTCTGTTGGTGCATGGAGCCGACGTGAATGCCCGCCAGATTGGCGGCTGGACGCCTTTGCACGCCGCCGCGCAGAACGGTGACAATGCAGTGGCGGGGCTGCTGATCGCCATGGGAGCCGATTTGAAGCTGCGCGCCGATAATCAGCAGAATGCCGTGGATCTGGCCATCCTCAAAGGGCACCAATCCCTGGTGACCCAGCTCGAAGAACATCTTGAAGAACGTCAAGAGAAAGATGGGGATTGAACAGGTACAAACGGCGGCCCTGGAACGGATTCTAGCGGCCTCCACGGCGGAAGAACTGGAAGCGGTTCGGGTTGAGTCTCTAGGGCGCAAAGGCGCGCTGGCGCAGTTCAGCAAGGAATTTGGCAAGCTCACGCCAGAGCAGAGGTCAGCTGCCGGCAAGTCGCTGAACGCGGCCAAGGAAGCGCTGGAAGCGGCGTTTGAGGCGAAGAAAACCGCGTTTGATCGCGCCGCCCTGGACCAGCGGCTCAATGCCGAGTGGTTGGATATAACGCTCCCCGCGCCCGGCATCCGGCCCGGCAGTCTACATCCGGTGACGCAGATTCAGAACGAGATTGAGGACCTATTCACATCCCTGGGGTTCGCCATTCTGGACGGGCCGGAAGTGGAAACCGAGTATCACAATTTCGACGCGCTGAACATCCCGGCCGACCACCCGGCCCGCGATATGCAGGACACGTTCTGGCTGGATGGCGGTAATTTATTGCGCACCCATACCTCGCCGGTGCAGGTGCGCGGCATGCAGACCTTGCCGCTACCGCTGCGCATGATCGCGCCTGGCCGCGTGTTCCGCAATGAAGAAGTAGACGCCAGCCACGAACACACCTTCTATCAGTTGGAAGGCATGATGATCGATCGGGAAGTCTCGGTCGCGAATCTGACCTACTTCATGAAGACCCTGCTGGGTTCCATCTTCCGGCGTGAAGTTACGGTACGTCTGCGTCCGGGCTACTTCCCGTTCGTTGAGCCGGGCTTTGAGCTGGATATCCGGTGCCTGATCTGCGGCGGTCCGGGGTGTCCGGTTTGCAAGCAGAGCGGGTGGGTGGAGCTGTTGCCGTGCGGTTTAATTCATCCGGCTGTCCTCAGAAAGAACGGGATCGATCCCGATGAATGGGGCGGGTTCGCCTTCGGCCTGGGGTTAACCCGGTTGGCCATGATGCGTTACGGCATCGACGACATCCGCCATTTGCTGGGCGGCGATTTGCGTTTCCTGAATCAATTCTGAATCCATGAAATTTTCGTATAACTGGCTGCGGGAGATGGTGCCCGGCCTGAAACTGGATCCGGCCGCGCTGGAGCGGCTGATTACCATCAAGACAGCGGAGTGCGAAGGCGTGGAGGTGGTGGGTTCGTTGCTCCCCACGGCCTCGGTGGCGCGCGTGCTCAGCGTGCAGCCAATTGCGGAAAGCCACAACCGGAAGGCTGTCGTTGAGACGGAGCGCTATGGCCAGAAGACCGTGGTCTGCGGCGCGCCGAACTGCCGCGTGGGGCTGCGCACCGTCTACGCTCCGGTGGGGTTGAAGAACATTGGCGGCGTCGAAAGCGACGGCATGCTGGCCAGTGGATCGGAATTGGGCGTAAATCAGGATCACGCCGGGATCGTGGAACTCGCTGAGGGTGCCAGCATTCCCGGTGAGCCCGACCACGTCATTGAAGTAGATAACAAATCGCTCACGCACCGGCCCGATCTGTGGGGGCACCTGGGCATGGCGCGCGAGGTAGCGGCGATTGCGCACGGGCGTTTACAGAACCCGGTTCAGCTGGATTTGCTGCCGGAAGGCGAACCGGCCATTTTAGTTGAGATCGCCGACCTGGCGCTCTGCCCCCGTTATAGCGCCCTGGTATTCGAAAATGCCACGGTGCAGCCTTCGCCACTCTGGGTGCAGTACCGGCTGGAATCCATCGGGCTGAACCCCATCAACAACATCGTGGACGTTACGAATCTGCTGGCGGCAGAGCTGGCGCAGCCCACGCACGCCTTCGATGCGGACCGGCTGCATGGCTCTACGATCTTCGTCCGGCGGGCCGAAGCGGGCGAAAAGTTCGCGGCGCTAAACCACGAAACGTACGAATTGAACCCATCGAATCTGGTGATCGCGGATGCCCAGGGCGCGGTGGCCATCGCCGGGGTAATGGGCGGATTGCACTCGGCCATTGATGGATCCACCACCCGGATCGTTTTCGAGAGCGCGAACTTCCAGGCGTCCAGCGTCCGCAAGACATCCACCCAGCTCAAGCTGCGGACCGACGCCTCCATGCGGTTTGAGAAATCCCAGGATCCGGTGAACACCACCCGCGCCCTGGCCCGGGCCATCGAACTGCTACGGGACGTTTCACCGGGGATTCGGTTGGTGGGTGGGGTGGCCGACGTGAAGGCCGAACCGAAAACCCAGCCCGTGATCGAACTGTCCGTCGCGTGGCTGACGCGGAAGCTGGGCCGGGCCGTGACATCGGGCGAGGTGCGGGGGATTTTGGAGGCGCTGGAGTTCGGCGTAACGGAAGAGACCGCAGGGGTGCTGCAGGTAACGGTCCCCACATGGAGAGCCACCAAAGACGTCTCCATGAAGGACGATCTGTTGGAGGAAGTCGGCCGGATGATCGGTTACGACGCGATTGCCCCGCAAGCCCCGTCTGTGCTGGCCACGCCTCCGCTGGTGAATCCGGAGCGGCTGTTCCTCCGGCGGTTGCGCCAGATGGCCAGCGCGCAGGGCTTCACTGAAGTCTACAATTATTCGTTCCTCAGCGAGGACGCCGTGCGCCGCTTCGGGATGCACCCCGAAGACCATTTGCGCGTAACGAACCCAATCGCCAGCGACCAGACTCTGATGCGCCTCTCGCTGCTGCCTGGGATCTGGAAGAACATTACGCAGAACAGCCGGCATTTGGCTTCGTTTCGTTTTTTCGAGATCGGCCGTGAAATTCACCCACGGCCGGCCGGCCTTCCGGACGAGGCTCCGCATTTGATGGCCGTAGTTTACTCGCGCGAGGGCGATGGCAGCGCTGGTTTGTTTGAGTTGAAGCACCTGGCGGAATGCCTGATGCCCGGTGCGGCCGTGGAATCCGCCGAGGCATCTGAGGTGGAACATCCCCAGCGCTCGGGCCGCGTGGAATGGCGGGGCGAAGCCGTGGGACGCCTTTTTGAACTCCATCCCGCCTTGGGAGTGGAGGGCCGGGCCGCCATCCTGGACCTGGATCTCCGGCACGTCCAGCGGCTGGAAGTGTTGCAAACAGTGAAGTATCAGCCGCTGCGCCGTTACCCCACCAGCGCGTTTGATCTGTCGGTCGTGGTCCTTCTGCGGGAGCCCGCGGGCGCAATCGAGCGGCGGTTGCGAACCAGCGCCGGCACCGACCTGGTGGCCATCGAGTTCGTCCGTCAATATGTGGGAGCACCCTTGGCGGAGAACCAAAAGAGCGTTTCTTATCGGATAACAATTGGTGCGCCGGACCGCACTCTTGCATCTGACGAAGTAACGGCTGTGCGGGACCGGGTTATCGAGGCAGTCCGCCAAGCCGGCTACCAATTGAGGATCTGAAAATGGCAAAAGCAATTTGGGAAGACGCCACGCTGGCGGAGAGCAGTCAAACCGTGGAAATAGAGGGGAATCAGGACGTCCCTCCCGATAGCGTCAAGCAGGAATTTTTCCAGCCTAGCACGCATCACACCACCTGCGGCTGGAAGGGCGAGGCGAGCTACTATCACCTCGACGCCGCCGGCAAGACCAACGAGAACGCCGCCTGGTTCTATGCTAGCCCGAAGGACGCCGCCAAGCAGATCGCCGGGTACGTCGCGTTCTGGAAGGGAGTGCAGGTCTCATGATCGCTCCTTCGTCGCTAGTTTTCAGTGTTCAGTGTTCAGTGTTCAGTTTTCAGTTAGAATACCTCGGATCGCCGACTTGCCTTTGTAACTGAACACTGAACACTGAACACTGAACACTCCGACATATGCTCCAACTCATCAGCGTCAGCAAATCCTATCGCGGCACGGTCGCCGTCCAT
>JBBQUE010000097.1:0-8358 GCA_038212805.1 Bryobacterales bacterium
ACTTCGGGCCGCTCCCCCATTCGTTTGAGCAACGGCAGGATTCCCCACAGGATGGCCATCAGGATGACACCCAGGGGAAGCGTCAGGTACAGCGCATTTATCAACGACCGGTGGCAATCCTCGCGGTCGCCCGCGCCGAACGCCTGCGACACCAGCGTATCCAGGCCAAGCAGGAGCCCCGCGCCGAAAATGGCTACGACGTAAAAGAGAATGGAACCCAGGCTGACGGCGGCGATGGCATCCGCGCTTGCGGGCAACCGGCCCACCACGATGATGTCGACGATGCCCATCATGGTCCAGCCCAATTCGGCTAAAACGATGGGCCACGCCAGCTGGAGCATGGGCCCCAGTTCCTGGCGGAGTTTATGCAACCGATAATCCAGGCCCGGTCAATTCGTTGGTACGCATAAATCCGTCGCGCACCGTGAAGATGCCCGGATACCGTCCTTGCCAGGGCTTGTTCGCCACGGGAACATATTCGCGCGCATTCGCTTCAATGGCGGCGGTTCCAGGGATAAACGCCGCCAGGCCAGCGGAATGAATCAGCGCCGCGCCGGGGCAGGTTAAATCCTGAACGCACAGGAACATTTTGTATTTCTGCGCCACGGCGGCCATCAGCAAAACCTGCGTCTGGCCCTTGCACGCTTTCAGCGCCGCGCCGGTATAGCCCATCTCGCGCGCCAGCAGCAGCGCTTCGACGCCGGTCAAGGATTCGTCGATCACCACGGGGCGTAACTTGGCCGCTTCATACATCACGTTTTGCCGGTCGCTCTTCAGATCGCGGCGGGTGGGCTGCTCTATGTATTGAATGCGCTCAAAGCCCGACGGGGTGCGCTTCTTGAGCTGCTTCAGGAATTCCAGCAGGGTGGCCGCGCTGGGGCAGCGTTCGTTGAAATCCAACGAATAAAACCATTCCTTGACGTTCAGCTTCGCCTGGGTGGCGGTGGTGGCGGCGTCGATGCTCACCACGCGCTCCACGTCCCAAGCAGGGTCGTCCCCGTTGAGCTTGATCTTGATCCGCTTCAGGCCGTTATAATCGATCCATTCCGGCAGTGTTTCCGGCAGGCCATCGTTGATGCGCTTGTGGATGTCGCCCGCGACGATGGGGTCCGACGCCCCAACCGAGTGATACATCGCGATCCTGGGAACCGGCTTTTTCAGGATGTACTGGCTGAGGTATTCGCCCTTGAATTCAGCGCCCAGGTAGTGGCTGAGGTCGTGGCTCATGAATTCGGGGCCGTAGGTGCGGTAGCAGTTCACGCCGTGGAGTTTTCCAAACGCGTCATGGATGGCGGCGTCAAACGGGCTGCCCGTCACCAGCGCGCACAGCTTGGGCATGGGCTCCGCGAGCTTGATTTGGGCGGCTGCCTGCAAATATTCCGGTTCCAGGGCCACGCCGATGTCGATGGGATGTCCAAACTCGCGATAGCCGGACGTGATCTTGACCATGCGCCCGGCCAGATGCTTCATTGCGCCCAGCGTGGCGTCATAAGTAAGCGTCTTCGATGGCCACGACCACATATTGCCCAGCGGCATGGACCCCGTGCCGTGCGCTACCCGGCCCTGGCCGTCTTCGACAGCACACTCGACGTTCAGCATGGTTACCCGGTCCACCAGCATGCCGCCGAATTTGTAGGGCGTCCGGTATTGGAAGTCCTCAAAACTATGCCGGACGTCACGAATCCGCACGTCGGTTCGCATGCTCTTGGCGGCTACGAAGGCGGCGGCCAGAGATCCGGTTAGCAACGTACGGCGTGAGAGGCGGGGCATGATCCTCATGTTCCCACGTGGGATAATACAGAAGTGTCAAGGGGAAAAGACCTCGAACAAAAGCTGGCGCGCAGTGAGCAGCAACTGAGCCTGCTGCAGCGGATCAGCCGCCATCTGGTGCGCGATACCCCATGGCAGAACGTGCTGCAAGAGGTGGTCTCGCTGGTGGTGGAGTTTATGGAATGCGAATCCTGCCTGGTCTATCTTTTAGACAACAATGAGCTGGTCCTGCGCGCCTCAAACACCCCGCATCCGGCCACGATGGGAAAGGTGAAGCTGGCGTTGAACGAAGGTCTCACAGGATGGGTGGCCCGGGAGCGACGGCTGCTGGCCATCTCGCGTGAAGCTTACCAAGATCCCCGTTTTAAGTTTTTCAGCGATCTGCCTGAAGATACCTACGAAGCTTTTCTATCCGCCCCGGTGATTTCGCGTCAGGGAATGGAGGGCGTAATCAACGTGCAGCATCGCAACGCGCACTCACACACCGGCGTGGAGATGGAACTTCTGGGCACCATCGGGGAGCAGTTGGGTTGTCTGATGATGTTGGCGCGTGCCGAAAAGAAAAGCGCGCCGCTGCCGCAATTGGTCCTTACTGGTGATAACTAAAATCGCGTTCGCATTCGCATGGCTTGCCGTGGCGCAGATGTATGCGCAGAACCCTGCGCAGAACCCTGCACAGAATTCGTGGGTGGTGCAGCTGTTTTACGACAAGGACAACTCTTCCCTGGAGATTCGGGACCTGGCTTGCCCGTCCGCCCGCGTCTGTGTCGGCGTGGGGATTTTAGCCGAGAATAATCGCGAGAAGCTCAAGGGCACGGCGGTAGTGACTTCAGACGGCGGCACGCACTGGTCGTACGTAGATCTGAAAGAGATCCCCTACTCGTTGTTCTTCCTGAACGATTCCATGGGATGGATGGTCACGACCAAGGGCATCTGGATGACGGAAGAATCGGGCCGTAGCTGGATCCGGCTGAAATCGCTGAAGGGAATTGAGCGGGTCTGGTTTTTGGATGAAAAGCACGGGTTCGCGGTGGGCGAACTGAAAACCATCTACGAAACGAAAGATGGCGGCAAGGAATGGACCAAACGCGAGCTGGCGAACGCTTTACCGCTTGAGGCTAAGGATACGGTTTACGATTCCGTGGCCTTTTCCGGCAGCCAGCAGGGTTTGATTTCGGGATCCTGGAACCCCATGCAGCGTTCCCAACAGCTGGCGTGGATGGACGATCAGCCAGGGCGCCGCGCCAAGGGCATGATGGCAGCGGTGATAGTAGAAACGCAAGACGGCGGTGCCACCTGGACTGAGGGGCAGGTCAAGGTGGATGGCAAGTTCACCAGGCTGCGCCCGGGTCCTAATCTGACCGCGTGGGGCCTATTGGAATATCGCGCGGGAGCGGCCGCCCCTTCCGAAATATTTGCGCTGGACCTGAAGACACGTACCACCAAGGCGGTTTTCCTGCGCAAAGATCGCGTCGCGCGCGACCTGGCGATTCTGCCCAACGGTGAATTGGTAGTGGCCGCCGTGGAGCTGATGGGACGGTCGAACGAAGTGCCGATCCCGGGCAAGCTCAAGATGATGTACAGCACCAGCGTGCCCACTTGGTTGGATGAAAAAAGCGACTACCGCGCCGTGGCCACGCGTCCGATCCTGGCGGTGGCCGACTCCAATAATGTCTGGGTGGCCACCGATACGGGAATGATTCTGAAGCGCACGCCCACGCCTTAGCAGGGCTTAGAGGAAGCCAAACCCTCACTTACGGCCGGGGCTCAGAAAAGAGCTTTACCGAGCCGTGCGCGTGAACGAGCGGTCCCCATGCGCACGAAAAGCACTGACTATAGCGCCCCTAGGGCTTTCTGAGCAGGATTGCCACAAACTCCGGGTCGGACGCCATTAAGACATTCTTCGGAATATAGCAGTAGCCCTGTTGCCCCCAGTCCGTTCCCCAGGAATTCTTCACGATGTAGAAGTTCCCGGTATACCCCACCAGCAACATTGCGTGCCTGCCGTGTTGCCCGCTGGGAGCTTCGGCCGCGTTGAACAGACCATCGCGGCCCACCTTCGAAAAACTCTCCCCGGTGTTCATTGAGAGTTGAACCGGGCAGCCCGCGCTGAGCACCTTCTTTACGTCTTCGAGCGCGATGGGAATGGGCGCGCCCTCCAACCGCCGGTTGCGCGCATCGGTCTCCAGTTGTTGGGGATTGGTGCGCGGAGCCGGGTCGTCATCCGGCCAAAGCTCCTGCCGGCACACCCCGTGTTCCACCAGAACTTCGCCCGGTTCAGGTCCGCTCACAGTGCCATCGCCGCCCTGGTAGGCATAGCGGAAATCGCGCGCGTCTCCTTGCATTTGTTGGAATTGAAACATGGTGTGGTTGCACGACAGGCGTTGGCTCTCATTGAAGAGCAGATTGCGCGACATTTCCGTACCATGCGTCCAGGCGAAGGCGGAACAGCGCGAGGTCTGCTGCTGGTCGCCCACGGGGGAACAATATTTGCGCAAATCCACGGCGGGCTGCTCCACGATGTTGGCGTAGGCGGGAGGCAAGGGCTGGGGTTCAGCGGCATCGCCGCGCGACGGCACGGCAACATCCAGATGGCTGAAATCCACTCCGCGATATTGGCTGCGTAGCGCTGCCAGAACCGCGACGGCAACGAATCCGAACGCCACCAGATGGCCATCGCGCTCAAACAGGTGAACGTTTTGTGAGACGCCTGGGGCAATCCGGTCGAAACCCTGGCCGAACGCTGGATTTTGAAACGGGATGAAGCCTTCGTCGGTACGCTGCTGGATCGCGTCGTCCCCGAAGAATTCCTGCTGGCCGAAGAGGCTCTTGGCCGAGTCTTCGTAGTCGTTCGGGGTCCAGTCGCCCTGGTCGTCTTCGAAGTCTTCCTCGGTTGCGTCCGGGAAGGCGGCGGGATCGGTATAGACGGCGTCGTCTACTGGCGGCAGGTCGTCTTCGGAGGCGAAGGCGTCGTCCAGATTTTGGGGACCGTCCGGGTCGCCATCGCCGGGGTCGCCGTCGTCGTCCGCGGGTTCGTCTTCGTTGGGAACGTCATCGTCGCCACCAGCGTCCTGGTCGTCCTGTTCATCGAAATCGTCGTCGTCGGGCATGGCCCCAGTTTAATACTGATCGTTTCAGGAAATTAGGCGAACGATATTCGCCGCATACGCGCAAATGCATGGAATCACGCCGCCATGGCCGGGCGGCGGCCTTGAAGTGATATAGTGAAATCACTATACGCGACCGGCGATGCCAGATGAACCAGCTTTCAAACCCGTCATTTGGGTTGGGACCAACCGTAACACATGGGGTATGCGCTGTTTGTCGCGCAGCAAGGCGGCAAGCATAGGGATTCGAAGCCGTTGAACGGATTTGGCGGAGCCGGGGTTGTCGAGGTCGTCAAGGACCATCGTGGCGATACATTTCGGGCGGTGTACACGGTCCGCTTTGCCGGTGCGGTCTATGTGCTTCATGCCTTCCAAAAGAAATCGAAGACCGGGCGGGAAACAACGCAGCGTGACATGGAATTGATTCAACAACGGCTGCGCGAGGCGGAGTCGATCGCAGTGCGGCGAAGCGCAAGGGAGGGGACAACATGACCGGGAAGGGAGACGAGATCGAGGGCCGCAACGTGTTCAAGGACATTGGCGTAGCGGGACCGGAGGGGCATTTCGTCAAGGCGCAACTCGTGTTTAAGATCGACACCATCATGAAGGAGCGGCGCATGAAGCAGGCGGAGGCCGCCGAATTGTTCGGTGTGCGGCAACCCGACATATCGAAAATGCTGCGGGGTGGATTCCGGCAATTCTCGATTGAACGCCTGCTGCGTTTCCTTGTCGCGCTCAATCAGGATGTTGAGATTGTAGTAAAGCCACACCGGGACAGACGCAATGCCGCGGCGCTGCTGGTGTCTTGAGGAACCGCTGCCCGGGTGGTTCCAGGCGCGCTAGAACGCTCGGCGGGAAGGCGCTTTAATCACGTCCGCCAAGCGCAATAGCTACGTTTTCAAATGACGGCGGATCAACGCGTCATAGGTAAAGCCGCCGATCAATCCGCCGATGATGGGGCCCACGATGGGAACCCAGAAGACGTTCGATCCATCCGTCAGGCCGTTGTTCTTGAAGCCCGCGACTACCGTGAACAGCCGTGGTCCGAAATCGCGCGCCGGGTTGATGGCGTACCCGTGCATTCCGCCAAAAGCCATGCCGATGACCACTACCACCAGCCCCACCATGATCGGACCTAGATTCGCGGGCGGCTGATTGCGTTCGTCGGTGATGGCGAAAATCATCAGCAACAGCAGCGCGGTTCCAATGATCTGGTCCAGCAAACCGGCCATGGGTTGGCCAGGAAACGCCGGGAAGGTGGTGAAGATGCCCGCGGTATGATCCAAGGCCGGGTCGGCTTTCAGGAACGCGGGATAGTAATTCCAGAACACAATTCCGGCTCCGAGGAAAGCCCCGGCAACCTGGGCGACGATGTACGGCGCAACCTTGCCCCAGGAGAACCCCCGAAACGCCGCCAGCGCTACCGTGACCGCCGGATTCAGGTGCGCCCCACTGGTTTTCCCGGCTATGTAGATTCCCATGGTGACCGCCAACCCCCACGCCAGCGTGATGTTGGTGAAGCCGCCGTTCACCACCTCGCCCGGCACCGAGTGCCCGAACAGTAAGACCATGGCGACCACGCCGTTACCAAACAGAATCAGGACGAGCGTGCCCAGAAACTCAGCCAGGAGCTCGGCGGTCAAAGTGGATTTCATGCGAACTGGATTCTATCATGAGCTACTGCGCCATCCGCCACGGAGAGTACCAGCGCTTTACCTGGTCCGTTGCCCAGGCAGTGGTTTTATCGGCATGGCACTGGGAGCACGGGTTCGGGATCTGGTATTTTTCCGTCATGGCCGGCGTAATGAACCGGAAGGTGTGGCTGCGCACGTTCACGTCGGCGATGGTTTGCGCGATCTTGGGCATGTGGCAGGCGATGCATTCGTTGCCTGCGCTCCCGGGTTTGTGGTGCGAATGCTGCTCCACGGTTGCGGCGTGCGGACCGCTGGGGGACGACGGCCCATGGCATTGCAGGCACATCACGGACGCCGGTTTCAGCAAATCGGCATCGTTGGCGGTCCCGTGCACGTCATGGCAACTGGAGCAGGTTACACCGCGCGTATACATCAGGCTGCTGCTGAAGTCGTTCCCTTGCATACGGTTCTTGTGGGCGGTGCCGTCGGCGAAGTGCGTAAACGTGGTCTCGCCCAATTTGTGATCCTCCAGCTTCCAGAAATCCCGCAGATTCTTGCCCGGTTCATAGCGGACCGGCCAATCGTAATAACGGCCCGCGATGGGGTTCATCAAAGGCTGGCCTTGCGAATGGCACTGGATACAGACGTCGTTCGCCTGCACGGAAGTCAGACGCGCCGGGTTCACGATGTTAGCGCGGGTTGGCTTGGCCACATGGGCGGCACCGGGTCCGTGGCACTTTTCACAGCCCACGTTCCACTCCGTGACGGCGTGGGTTTCGGGGTTGTAGTTCACCGAATGACAGCCATCGCATAACGGACCCGTGGGGCGTCCGGAGTTCGCCTCCGGGTAGAACGCCGTCCACCAATCCGTTCCCTTCTTCGCATTGTAAGCGCGCCACACCTGGTGCGTTACATCCCATTGCGCGGGCAGCGGAAAATAATCGTTTCCCACCTTTTGGAAGTAACGCTGTTTCCACTTGCTGCCATAGACGAAAGCGATGTCGGCTTTTGAAAACGTAAGCAGCGGGTCGGGCTTGGCCAAGTCCGGCAGGATGACCTCGGGATGCTCCCGGGGATCCACGATCACGTTGGCCATGCGAGTCTTCTTCCAGCGTTCAAACAGCGCCGGGTGGCAGCTTTTGCACGCCGCGGAACCCGCGTACTGCGCCTGCATGGGAAGGGCGCACAGGATCAAGGCGATAGGCAGTCGCATTGCTTCAGTATCCTCTAAAGAGTGAACCGAATTGGGTATTACATCTGCGTGCCGCTGCTCTCGCTGATTCTGTATTGGCCCGGCCTGGTTTGCTGGTTTCAGAAGGACGATTTTGCGTGGCTGGGCCTCTACCGCATGCTGCACGGCTGGGGCGACCTTTCCACCGTTCTGTTCACCCCATTCGCGCAGGGGACCATTCGCACGTTGAGCGAGCGCGTGTTCTACACCTTGTTCCATGCTCTGTTCGGGTTGAACCCGCTGCCTTTCCGCGCCTGGGCGTTTCTCACGTTTTTCGTAGCGCTGGGAATGCTCAGCCGGGTAACGGCCAAGCTGACGGGGTCGCGGGCGGCCGGGTTCTGGGCGGCGCTGCTGTGGGCCATGAATAGCTCCATGGGGGTCGCGCTTTCCTGGACCGCGATCTACTACGAACTGCTTTGTTCCCTGTTCTTCCTGGCCGGTATTTGGCTGCTGATCCGCTATGACGAGACCGGCGCGCGGCGCTTTCTGACCTGGCACTGGGTGGTTTACCTGCTGGGGTTTTTCGTGCTGGAGCTGAACGTGGTTTACCCGGCGCTGGCAACCGTCTACGCGTTATGCCGGGCGCGCAGGCTGCTGTGGTCCATCGTGCCGATGT
>JBBQUE010000098.1:0-8306 GCA_038212805.1 Bryobacterales bacterium
CCGCGTACTCGCCCATCACGTTGGCATAGCCCACCAGGCGATCCCGATGAAATGCCGGCTGCACCATCCGGCGCTGGCGCAGATGGAATTGTCCTTCGCTGGTCAGCAGCCCATCGCCTAGCAGGATGCGCGCGCGCTGCAGCATGCGGCTCTTGGTGAAACAGCCCTGCCGGGTAACCAGAATGTCTTTAATCAGTTCCGGGTCATTGAAAAAGAACCCGTTCACCGGGCCCAGTTTGAAATGGGCCAAGTCGCCATACTCCGCCCCCAGGCGGCTGAGGAACGTAACCGGGTTCCGGCGGAAGTTCCGGATGTGGCCGAAGAGGGGCGGATTCTTCGGCCCGGGGAATTTGGGTGCGGCGATCATTTAGCGCACGGGCTTGATCTGGTTCAGGACCGTGAATGGATCCACATCCAGAGTCACGCCCACAAACGCCAGGCACATTTCGTCGGTCGTTCGCTCACCCCAGCCCACCGTCACTAATGGATCATTCGGATTGCGCGGATTGTCGCGGGTATTATCAAAAGTGCAGGTGACCTTGATCTTGGAATAGTTCGGGATAGCCACCGGTTCCACGTAGGTATACGCGCCCTGCCAGTTGAATTCCCACTTGTCCTCGAAAATCATCGGTGTCACCCCGCCCGCCTGATCAATCAGGTCCGCCTTGATCTTCGTGCCCAGCAGGTGCATATGGGGATAGATCGTGATCGCCTTCGCGCTGAGGGGCAGCGGGAACGGAGGGAACACCGCTTCCACTGTCTGGACCGTGTCCGGCTGGATTTTGAAACCCATGTTCACCACCGGGATCTGGTAAAGACGCTTCTTGATATCGGTGCGGGCTTTGTAGAGACCGATCTGTGTTTGATCCGGGCCAGTCCGCCCGATCGGGTAGTAGTGGACTTGGATCACAATGCGCGCGCCGGATTTGATCTGAATGCCCACGCCGTCCGGAAGGAAGTGCGTGCGCTGGCCCGGGGCCCATCCAGCCATGCCGCCCAGCGAATCCAGTGCGCCAAAAATGTTGGTGTAATCCACCGGAATGCCGGGTCCGCCAAAGCAGCTGTACCCGGGCTGACCGTCCGCCCCATCCATTTTGGCCGCGGTGCCGGTGGTGTCCTGGTAGATCAACACATGGTGGACGATTTGGCGGTTGCCGGGGACCACATCGATAGCGCTAAGGTACGTCGTCTGGTCGAAGCCGGTCTCCGGAAGAACGAAGCACCGGTAGACATCCTTGCCGCGCGGAGGCGTGAACGGCTGCGTAACTTGAAGTGTCACGTCGGGGGTGCCAAGCGCCCACTGGCCGGAGTCCGGCGGGGTGTCGGGCATATCGGCGGCGTCACCTTGGGGAGAGCCATTGGCGATCCAACTCAGAACGGTCTGCTTTTCATCCGCCGTCAGCGCGTAGGAATCGCGGAAGTTACCATAGCCAGCCACCGGCTTCCAAGGGGGCATAAGGCCCTCGCTCAGAACCCGCTGAATGTCGGCCGACCACGTAACTGCATCGTCATACGAATTCAGGACGAAGGGAGCAATGTCCCCATCCCGATGGCAGATCTGGCATTTGGCCTGAAAGATCCGGGAAACTTCCTTGGAATAGGTCGGGCCCTGGGCGCTAGCCGTGGCCGAAATAAGGAGCAGTAACAACGAAGCTCCACGCAGGATGCCAAAAGATCGCATCCTAATAGTCTACTTCTTTGTAACTTAGAACTGGGCCAGGGTAACGATGGCTTGCGCTTCCGCCGATCGCCCTTCGCCAACGGGCCCCATCTTCTCCGCGGTCTTGAACTTGACGGAAACACGGTCAAGATCCATCCCGAGGACTTCAGCGAGCTTTTCGCGGATCGGAAGACGGAAATCTTTGAGCTTGGGGCGTTCCAATATGACGGTGGAATCTACGTTTGAAATAACGAAGCCACGGGCCAGCACCAGATCGCGCGCGTGGCGCAGGAAGCGCAGGCTGTCGGCTCCTTTCCATTCCGGATCGGTGTCCGGAAAGTGCATCCCGATATCGCCCAAAGCCAGCGCGCCCAGCAGCGCATCCGTGATGGCATGGCACAGGATATCGGCGTCGGAATGGCCATCCAGCCCAAACTCGCACGGCACCGTAACCCCGCCCAGTATCAAAGGCCGGCCTGGGGTTAGACGATGCACGTCCCAGCCCTGGCCCATCCGGACTTCGCTCAATGCCCGGTCCCGGCAGCCAGTTCCTCGGCCAGGAAAAGGCGGGCCAGGTCCATGTCGGATTGGCGCGTGATCTTAATGTTGCGATCGCTGCCCGGGACCACGCTTACTTCCACCTGCTCTAATCGTTCCACCAGGCTGGATTCGTCGGTACCCGTAAAGTTGTCTTCGCGCGCTTTCTCGAATGCCCGCTGAAGCAGGTTCAGCCGGAAGACCTGGGGAGTCTGTGCCAGCACCAGTCTCTCGCGGGGAATGGTGGCGCGAATTTTATTGCGGTGGACCTGTTTCACCGTATCCACCGGCACAATGCCCACGATGGCCGCGCCGTTTTCAGATGCCTCGGCGAACACCTTTTCCAGTGTCTGGTGTTCAATGAACGGCCGAACTGCATCGTGAACGGCAACCAGATCGGTATCGGGCGAAACCGTGGATAACGCATTCTCCACCGACATCTGCCGCGAATCGCCGCCCTCCACCAACCGGACCGGCTTCGCAAAGGCCTCCTGGCTTAGCAGGCTTCGCACCCACTCCACATCGTCAGGCCGCAGGGCCACCACGATTTCCGACACCGAGGGGAAAGAAACGAAGCGGCGGATGGTGTGCAAAAAGATGGGCGATCCGTCCAGAAGCATGAATTGCTTTCGGCTGGTACCCCCCTTTTCGGGCGCGGGCCGCCCCATCCGGGTTCCGAGTCCAGCAGCCGGCAAGATGACTGAGATTTTCATGCGTGATTAACCTGCCGCTCCGAAGCCAGTTCCGCGGACCTCAGCGGGTTGCGAGGAATGTTGAGCGGATTCGCGGACGCGCTCATGCCGTTCCGCCGATGCTCCGCCCGTCTTATCGTGTGCCGCGTGGACCCGGTCGTCAAAACGTCCAAAAATCATTTTACCAGCCGTGGTTTGCAGGACGCTGGTCACCGTAATATCCACGGTCCGCGAAATCATCTTCTTGGCGTTGTCCACCACCACCATCGTGCCGTCATCCAGATACGCCACGCCCTGGTTGTGTTCCTTACCTTCTTTTGAGATGAATACCCGCATTGTTTCGCCCGGCAGGACGATGGGTTTTAACGCGTTCGTCAGTTCGTTAATATTCAACACAGCCACCCCGTGGAGTTGGGCAACCTTGTTCAGATTGAAGTCGTTCGTAACAATCTTGCAACCGTAAACCTTGGCCAGTTCAATCAACTTCATATCCACTTCCGCCACCTGGGGAAAATCGTCTTCCAGGATCTGGATGTTTAGCTGCGACATCTTCTGAACTCGTTGCAGAATGTCCAGCCCGCGCCGTCCGCGATTGCGTTTCAGCGAGTCGGCTGAATCGGCCACCATCTGCAACTCGCGCAATACGAACTGCGGGATCACCAGCGTTCCATCCAGAAAGCCAGTTTCCACAATATCGGCGATGCGGCCGTCAATAATCACGCTGGTATCCAGGATCTTGAACAACTGGCCCGCGGTCTGTTCGCCGCCGAACAGGCCACCGAAGGCCCCCAGATTGAGCATCTCGCCTTTGCTGGCCCCCACCACCAAGCCGACGTAGGACATCCACAGCAGCAGCGTTAATTGGAGGAAGGAGACAGTGGTGAGATTATTAGGGACAGCGCGCGAAAGAATCAGGGAAATCAGGTAGGCGCCCATGATGCCCAGTAGAGATCCAAACGCGCCCCCAATCAACCGTTTGAGCGTTATCTTGCGAACCTGGATCTCAAAATAAACTACCGCTACGCCCAAAAACACGCCCAGAGGAAGCGCAAATGGAGGCAGCAGTTCAAACGGCCGCAGGTGCCAGGCGGCCAAGCCTAACAGCAGTACAAATACACCCCGGAACAGAAGCAGGTTGTCCACCGAGCAACCCTCCAGCGAGCGGCATGCGAACTACCTGCTCGACAAATATTACGAATGAACCAATATAGCGCCATTCATCATAGCACCAGGGGTGTGTACGGTGCCGGGCTGGAATGGTGGGGCAAATACATTAGGAAGAGTTGGTCCAATGGACCAAAGGGCGGATACAACGAGATGGGCCTGAACACCAAATAAACAGAAGTTCGTATACTAGAGAGCTTTTGCCAGTTCTTCCGCGAAGGCGCTTTGCGGACCTTGGGGACCAGTGCGTTTGTGCTTCTTCCCTCCCCGTTCGCGCCGGGGGCCGCGGTCGGCTGTGGCGGCAGGCAGGGTTCCCGTGACAACAGCGGCTGAGACGGTTGCTGTAGCCACATCCGAAGCGGAAACGGAAGCATTCACGGTAACGGGTGGCCGGTTGCCGGGGGTGAAAGGCACGGGGGATGGGCCTTTGGATTTCGGAGGCTGGGCCTGATTAGCGCGCAACATGCGATCTTCCAGGGGCGCGCGGTCAAACCGCCGGATGATGGACTGCATTTCTTCAGAATTTGGAGTATCGATAAAGGCGAAACCTTTCGACTCCTGGGTTTCGGGGTTGCGAATGACCTTGACGTCGTCATAGACAAGGTTTTCTGAGTTGAGCCAGGACTTGATATCGTCCTTGGTCACCCAGACAGGCAGATTTCCGAGGAATACGGTGTAACTCATTCTATGGTTTTGTTTAACTCCGTTGGGGATTTGCGGGACTTGCTTCGAGGAGGCGATCCATTGAAAGCTACCCAATGGTATCACAAGGATTTCAAGCGGGCAAATGCGATTTTTACGTAAGTAGCTCATAGGGAAGGAGAAGTAATTTCAAAAAAACCGTCACTGCCCTGAGGATGCCCCGCATTCCGGTGAAAAATGCTCTCCTCCCGCCGGGGACCAGCGCGCCCTCCTATATAAGCACCTTCAAAAGCACCCGCCCCCCAAGAAACAAAGGCTTTCGTAGACCGCCCGTAAGGCCATTCCCAACAATTTGGGTATTTCTTCTGCCCTGTTTGCATACATTTGCGAAATTCCATGCATTGCGGCCCAGCGCGCTGCTCCTACGCTCGATGCCAGAGGGAGTTCAATGCTCCCTCCCGACCAGAGGACCACAATGCAAAAACTCATCCTTGCCTATAAAAATTTCGCCGCCAGCAAGAACATCAGCCACATCGGACTTGGCGTCTCGGCCATCAACACCGCCAAAGTCCTACGCCGGATCGGCTTCCGCGTCGAGGTGTGGCCAATTGTCAAGGCACTCGAATTAAAAGAGCGGCTCCGTGCCGAACCTGCCTCCCACGCCGTCATCTCGGCTCCATGGATCCCATCCCGCGACCTTCAGGAACTCACCGAAGCCCACCCGGATACCCGGTTCGCCGTCAATTGCCATTCCAACGTCGGCTTCCTGCAAGCCGATACCAACGGCGTCAAGCTGGTCCGCGAAGCCATGGAAATTGAAGCCGGCACCTTCAACTTCCATCTCGCGGGCAACAGCAAGAAGTTCGCCGAGTGGGTTCGCAGCGCCTACGGCGTCCCCTGCGCCTACCTTCCTAACCTTTATTACATTGATGGCTGCGCGGCTCATAACCGTCCCCTTTACAACGGAGGCCTGCTCCGCATCGGTATCTTCGGCGCAACCCGTCCACTCAAGAACTTCATGAGCGCCGCCGGTGCCGCCCTCACGATCTCCCGGGACATGAAGGCCAGCGTTGAGGTCTGGCTCTCCTCGGGCCGTACCGAAGGCGGTGGCGACACCATTCTCCGCTCCGCCCACGCCATGCTCGATGGCCTCGCCAATATCAAAATTGTCGAGAACGGGTGGCAATCCTGGCCTAAGTTCCGCCAGTGCATCGCCAACATGCACCTGCTCCTGCAGCCCAGTTACACCGAATCCTTCAACATGGTTACCGCCGACGGGATCGCCGAAGGTGTACCCTCCGTCGTCTCACAGGCCATCGACTGGGCGCCGGATCACTGGAAATCCGAAATCGATGACGTAGTCGATATCGCCCGCGTCGGCCGGGCACTGCTGAGCGATACGCACGCCGTAAAAGACGGACTCGACGCGCTGGCTCGCCATAACCAGGACGGCATCGGCGTTTGGACCAATTTCCTCGAAAGCTCCTCCCTCCACTTCTAATCCCAAAGGACCCACAAAATGACTAGCAAACTAGGCCGTTCCTACGGCTGGATTCCTGACCTGCCCGATCAGCGGGATCGCTTCTTCCCGCCCCCTCTTACCCTGGCCGCGCTTCCCGCGAAAGTGGACCTCCACCCCGGTTGCCCCCCGGTCTACGACCAGGGACAGCTCGGCAGTTGCACCGCCAACGCCATCGCGGGCGCGATCGATTTTGAACGCCAGCGCCAGAAGATGGAGTTCATGAACCCCTCTCGCCTGTTCATTTACTACAATGAGCGGGTTATCGAAGGAACCGCGAACAGCGACAGCGGCGCAATGATCCGCGATGGCATGAAAACCATCGCCGCGCAAGGCGTATGCCCTGAGCCACTCTGGCCCTACTACATCAACAAATTCGCCGTCAAACCCACCTCGCACTGCTTTGCCGATGCCGCCCAGCACAAAACCATCCAGTACTCCCGCGTCGCCCAGGATCTTTATTCCATGAAAAGCTGTCTGGCCGCCGGATTCCCGTTCGTGGTAGGTTTCACCGTCTACTCCAGCTTTGAAAACGACACTGTTGCCAAGAGCGGCAAAGTGCCCATGCCCGGGCCTAAGGAAGCCGTTCTCGGCGGACACGCCGTTCTCGCCGTGGGCTACAGCGATGCCTCCCAGCGCTTTCTGCTCCGCAACTCCTGGGGAAGCAGTTGGGGCATCAACGGCCACTTCACCATGCCTTACGAGTACCTCACCGATCCCGATCTCGCCGACGACTATTGGACTATTCGCCTCGTTCAGTAAGTAATGGTCCAGTAAAAAACTTTAGACCACCAACATACAATCGCCATAGCTATAGAAGCGGTACCCCGCTTCCACCGCATGCCGGTAGGCCCCCAGAACCAGATCCGCGCCTCCGAAAGTGCACACCAGCATCAGCAAACTCGATTCGGGAAGGTGAAAGTTCGTCAGCATCGCACCAGTCTTTTCAAAGGCAAACCCGGGACGGATAAACAGGTCCGTCTCGCTTTGCCTCCCCAACATCCAACTCTCCACGGCACGGACGCTGGTGGTCCCCACGCAAACCACACGCACCGCTGCCATTATCTTCGCCGCCGCCTCTTCTCCCACATGGAAACGCTCGGAATGCAACTTCTCGCCGCGCACCGGCTGAAACGTTCCCAGCCCCACATGCAGCGTCACCATGGCCACGTCCGCCCCGGTTGCCGCGCAGGCTTTGAGAACCTCGGCGTTGAAATGCAAACCAGCCGTCGGCGCGGCAACTGAGCCGCTCTCTCTCGCGAAAACGGTCTGGTACCGCTCCCGGTCCTGCGCGGTATCGGGCCGTTTAATATACGGCGGCAGGGGCACGTGCCCAATGGCCTCTATCTTTTGCAACAGGTCGCCCTCGCCCTGAAACCGCAACGTCCGCTCCCCAAACTCTCCCCGCGCCACAATGTCCGCCCTCAGCCCGCCTTCGAAATCCACCCGTTGCCCCACCTGCAATCTGCGTCCGGGCCGCACCAGTGCCTCCCACAAGCTACCGTCGCCCTTCAGGGGCCGCAGCAGGAACACCTCCACCGCGCTGTCCCCGCCCGGCCGTTTCCCAAACAGCCGGGAAGGGAACACTCGCGAGTTGTTCAGTACCAGGCAATCCCCAGGTCCAAGATAAGCAGGCAGATCCCGGAACCACCGGTCGCTCCACGTTCCCGTGCGCCGGTCCACCACCAGCATCCGCGACGCCCCCCGTTCCGCCGGAGGCTCCTGCGCAATCAGCGCCTCGGGCAATTCAAAATGAAATTCGGAGGTCAATCGTATCCTATTATCAGGTCATGACCATCCTCGGTATCGAATCCTCATGTGATGAAACCGCCGCCGCCGTGGTCGAAGACGGCCGTCGCATCCTCAGTTCCGTGGTCGCGTCCCAACTCGACACCCACATCCCCTATGGCGGAGTCGTCCCCGAACTCGCTTCCCGCGAACATCTGCGGGCCATTGTTCCCGTAGTCCGCGAGGCCCTGCAGTGCGCCCAGGTCCCACTGGACCAACTCGACGCCATCGCCGTCACCCAAGGCCCCGGCCTGATCGGATCTCTCTTGGTTGGCATCACTTACGCGAAATCGCTTTGTTTTGC
>JBBQUE010000099.1:0-8286 GCA_038212805.1 Bryobacterales bacterium
AGCATTTCCTGGCGCGGTCCGCAAACGCCCATGCCGCCAGAGACCAATCCGCGCATCGTGTTTGAGCGCCTCTTTGGTGACGAGGATTTTAGCGCCACCCCCGAAACCCGCGCGCGGCGGATGGCCCAGCGGACCAGCATTCTGGACCTGGTGAACGACCGTACCAAGCGCCTGTCGCAGGATCTGGGCCCGGCCGACCGCCGCAAGATGGACGAGTATCTCACCGGGGTCCGCGAAATCGAGCAGCGCATTCAGCTGGCGGGCAAGGAAGAGCGCCACTTCACCCCAGCCCACTTCACCCCAACGATGGAAAAGCCCGCCGGCGTCCCGGTGCTGTTTGCGGATTACATCAAGATGATGTTCGACCTGCAGATTCTGGCATTCCAGGGCGACGTGACGCGCGTCTCCACGCTGCTCTTCGGGCGCGAGGCCAGCGTCCGCACCTACGGCGAAATTGGCGTGGCCGATCCGCATCACCCGCTCTCGCATCATCGCAACCTGCCGGATAACGTGGAGAAGATCACGAAGATCAACGCGTATCACACCAGCCTGTTCGCCTATTTTCTGGAGAAGATGAAGGCCACGAAGGACGGCGACGGGTCGCTACTGGACCACTCCATGCTGGTTTACGGCGGGGCCATTTGCGACGGCAACAGCCACTCGCATGGGGATCTTCCGGTGATTGTGGCCGGGCGCGGCGGATCGGGCCTGGCGCCGGGGCGGCACATCCAATATCCTAAGGGGACACCGATGACGAACCTGTACCTCACCTTGCTGGACCGCATGAAAATTCCCACCGAACGCCTGGGCGATAGCACCGGGCGACTGGAACACCTTGCGGAGCTCTCCGCATGATCCGGCGCGCGTTGATGCTGGCAGCGTTAGGTTCGTTTGCCGCGTTTGCGGGAACGAATCACGGGGCATCGAACTTCAACATTCCGCTTTGGGAGGACGGCAAAGTTCCCCTTTCCGTGGGCGAAGGCCCGCTGGACAAACCGTTCCTCACGGTGTTTCTGCCGGCCGCCGGGAAAGCGAATGGGGCCTCGATCGTGATCGCGCCCGGCGGCTCCAACATCATGCTGATGTACGGTGGCGAGGGGATGGAAGTCGCGGAGCGTTTGAACGAATGGGGTGTCACGGCGTTCGTGCTCACGTATCGCCTGTCGCCGCGCTATAAGGACGACGCCCGCATTCTGGACGGCAAGCGCGCTATCGAGCTGGTGCGGTCCCGCGCGGCCGAGTTCAAACTGAACCCGCAGCGCGTGGGCTTTATCGGATTTTCGGCGGGCTCCAGCATGGGCCGATTGGTGGTTGCCGCCTCCAACGCGGCGGAGCGTCCGGACTATCTGGGTTTGATTTACGGTCCCGGCCGTCCCACAGCGGGCGAATCACTCAAGGATTTTCCGCCTACGTTTCTGTGTGCGGCGCAGTTCGATAAGGGTGCGTCGCTGGGCTCGGCGCAGTTGTTCATGGACCTAACCCGGGCCGGCGCGATTGCGGAACTCCACCTGTATCAGAAGGGCCGCCACGGTTTCGGGAGCGGCTTTGGCTCCCCCAATTTCGGCGACTGGATGCCCCGCCTGGAGCATTTCCTCAAGGTTGCGGGAATCCTTTGAAACCTCTTGCGAAACCTCTTGTGAAACCTCTTGCGATTCTGTTACTGCTGACGGCTGCGGCGCAGGCGGCGGTAGTGAACGACGGGTATGGGGACCTGGTGTTAGTGCCCGCGGGTCCGTTCAAAATGGGTGACAACTTCGGAGACGGAGAGGCCCGGGAACGCCCCGTCCATACCGTGGACCTGGACGGGTTTTACATCGGAAAGAACGAAGTTGACAACGGGGATTGGCGCAAGTTCCGCGACGACCCCGGCTATAACGATGTGAAATTCTGGCCGGGTGGACGCCCGGTGCCACAGGATCAGATTCCCTATTGGACCGATGCCCGCAACCACGGAGGGGCCACCCCGGGCAGCGATAACTATCCGGTTCTTGGGGTGAACTGGGATTCCGCCGTGGCGTATTGCCGCTGGCTGAGCGCCAAGACCGGCAAGACCTACCGACTGCCGACGGAAGCCGAATGGGAGAAGGCCGCGCGGGGCACCGATCAGCGCCGCTATCCCTGGGGCAACACCATTGACCATAGCTTCGCGACCTACGTGGAAGGCCCGGATTTCGTGACCGCGACTGAAGCCGGAGCCCATCCTAAAGGTGTTTCCCCTTACGGCGCTAACGATATGGCGGGCAACGTGATGGAGTGGTGCCAAGATTGGTACAGCCGCGATTACTACGCCGGTTCACCGCGCAAAAACCCTAAGGGTCCGGATGCCGGGGCGTACCGCGTGCTGCGGGGAGGCACCTTCTTTGAAGACGCTTTCGACCTGAGAACCTACCGGCGCACCGCCGCCTGGCCGTCGTTCCAGGCGCACCGGATGATCGGCTTCCGGCTCGCGCGCGATCTTTGATTAGCGCCCCTAATTCTGTTACCGCAGCGGCCGTGATGCAGTGCCATGCCCGCTCCTGGAGAAACACCCCTGGCCTGCAGCCCGTGCACCTTCCATCCTTCTTTGGCCGTCGTTTCAGGCGCACCGGATGATCGGCTTCCGGCTCGCGCGCGATCTTCGATCAATGCCCCCAATTCTGTTACCGCAGCGGCCGTGATGCAGTGCCATGCCCGCTCCTGGAGAAACACCCCTGGCCTGCAGCCTGTGCAGCTTCCATCCTTCTTTGGCCGTCGTTTCAGGCTCACCGGATGATCGGCTTCCGGCTCGCGCGCGAATTGTCAGACAGGCGGCCGGATCGTCTCCGGCCGCCTATTATCTTAGCGGCCGATATACAAAATGGTGGTGGTGTCCTTTGCCTGGACGCCGGTGCTGTCGGTAACGGTCAGCTCAAAAATATAGTTACCGTAGCCTTCCGTGAACTGCACCAGCGGATTGGCGCTAGTGGCGTTCACAATGGATGCATTCTTACCGCCGGGCGCGGATTTCCAGGAGTAGGTAAGCGGCTTGCCGTCCGACGCGACGGAGGCGCTTCCATCTAACACGATGGTGGTGGTTACCGTGGCATTCTTGGGATTGGCCACGGCGTTCGTCGGATTAGTGGCGGGTGGAACCACGGGCGGGATGACCGTTTCGTAAATTGCATTCTCGTTTTCCTTTATGGCGCGAGCGTTTCCTTCAGGGAACAGTTCTTTGAAACGTTGAATCTGATCGCGCGAAAGACGCAGGGGCTTATCGTACAGGAACCAATGCACCACCTCGGGAAACACACCCGAGACCAGTTGCTGGGCGACCGTGCCGCCGCCGGGAATGGATTCAGGAATAATGCCGCCGCACAGCCCCGCACCAGCAGGGGCTGTCAATGCGCCCTCGTAACGCCACGTGAACTTACCCACTGGCAATAGGGCGCTCAGATTGGCTCTCACGTATTTTGCCTGGTCGGACTGTTTCTTGGGCAAACTGCCAAGACTGTCGAAAAACTTTCCGATTTCCGGATCCGGCACACCCTCCACGATGAACGCACCAAGAACCGCCCCCGGACGGTGGTCGTCCGCCGCGCATCCGTTGTTCAGCAGATGGACGAAGTGGATCTCCATGGCCACAAGCTTTCCATCCACCGTGTGTTCTGAAGGCGCGTGGAAGTGAAACTGCTGAAGAACGTATTGCTTGGTATCGATGGTCACCGACGGACCGTTGGCTAAGAGCGTGGCAGTGCTGGCGCAACTGGTTAAGCTGCTGTCCTGGCACGGAGTGGCCTTCAAGGTGGCCCACTCGTTATTGACGACCACCGTTTTCAGGTCGCCAGGAGAGGGAGGAGTGCCGGCAGCTGTGAAAAACCGCTCCGCCGCTCCATACGTGTTTTCCACCTTCAGGTCGGAAAAGTTGTAATTATTAAAAGTGATAACCGGCGGCGTTGTTTCTTTTACCGTCTTGGCCCGGTCGATATTGACGGGGGTTTGTTCGTGCTGCGCCAACAGCGGCAGGCAGAGCAGCAGAGAAAAGCCGAGGGTAGCGATCCTCCGGGTTGGTGAGAGAGCAGTGAGGCTCGCTTTCATCTAGTTACGTCCTTTTATTCGGATTGAGAGTCTCATGAATGTCTTGTGGAGGATATCATAAGCCTCTAGCGTAAGGAATTCCCCACGGGAACAATGCCCACGGTACCGCCGCACCCGGAATGTGGCGGGAAACCCGCTCCTGGACAAACACCACGACGCGCAGATTTTGGCGTTTCCACTCCTCCGGTAGCTTCAGCGTTGCTTTCAGCCCCACCTTTGCGTCGTTCGGGCGGGCACTGTACTGAGGAACCGCAAACGGATCCCGGCACAACTGCGCCAGCAGAGCATCCGCCGCGGGGCAACTGCGAAGGCCGCGTGGCGGCGGGAGAACGTTGACCTTCACGTGTACCATGGGAGTTATGACGATCAGTCCGGCTCCGGAAACTGCGGCGGCGGCGCTTCCGGCGGTTCCCTTAACGCTGGAAGGTGCCAGCATGCTGCACCAGATGATGAAGGTTAAATGGTCCGCGTGGAAGGCGCTGGACGCGGCGCAGCGCACGGAAATACTAAACGAAGCCATTCCGGTGCTGGAGCGGATGGAACAGAATCCGCTGGCGGGGGCGCAGAGCGCTTACTTTTCGCAATTGGGGCATAAGGGCGATCTGATTTTCGTCCACTTCCGGCATTCGCTGGATGACCTGAATCAGGCTGAACTGGAACTGAACCGCCTGCGGCTGTGGGATTTCCTGGAGCAGACTCATTCGTATTTATCGGTGGTGGAGTTGGGCCTGTACGAATCCACTGGGAAGACGTATGCGTCGTTGGCCGCGCAGGGGTTGCAACCGTATACTCCGGCCTGGAAAGCGGGGATTGAAGAGGTGCTTACCCGGCAGCGGGAGGCCATGAATCCGCGCCTCTATCCCGCCGTGCCGCCGCACAAATACGTGTGTTTCTACCCCATGGACCGGCGCCGTGGGGAATCGAAGAACTGGTACATGCTGACGCTGCCGGAGCGTGCCCGCCAGACGCATGAGCACGGCGTGATCGGACGGCGCTATGCGGGCGAAGTGAAGCAGATCATCTCCACGTCGGTTGGCTTTGACGATTGGGAATGGGGCGTGGACCTATTCTCAGACGATCCCTTGACGTTCAAGAAGCTGATTTATGAGATGCGTTTCGATGAGGTCAGCGCCTTGTACGCCATGTTCGGTACGTTCAACGTGGGCATCCGGACCAAGGCGGCGGACTTTGCGAAGCTGCTGGCTATTTAGGGGCCAGGGCTTGCAATGGAACTGAAGTCGATCAGGATTCAAAACTACAAGGCTCTTCAGAATATCCGTCTGACTGATATCCCGAAGTTTCTGGTGCTGGTCGGTGCCAATGGGTCAGGCAAATCGAGCATCTTTGCCGTTTTCGGCTTCTTACGGGACTCATTGACGGGCACGAGAAAGAGACACTTTTCGTGGAACTTCAGGGAGAACTGCCCATTGCGGGCAAGTCCCGTCTGGTTACTTATCGTTTAAAAGTGAGACTCTTGAGATTTCTGGCCTGGGCGCCATGCAGAGAAGCGCCTGGTTCCGGAATCCCGACAAACTAGTCCGGCCTCGTACGAACTCGAGAAAGTGACGAAGAGGCGTTATCAGAAAGTTGCCGGCTCGCGCGCTATCGGACCGCATCTCAATTTGGAATCGCCCCGATCCAGGAGTTTTCATCACCTTGTCCGTACTATTCGCTCAGTGACCCGCAACGTTGAGGCGGTTTGGACTGCGCCCGCCTCAGTGCTACCCTAATACGATCCACATGCTGAACATGCGAACCGCGTTGTTTACTTGCGTCCTGCTGTTGCCATTGCACGCGCAGAACCCTACCCTTCTGAAGAACCTGAAATTCCGCGAAATCGGCCCCGCCAGCATGGGCGGACGCATCGACGATTTCGCGGTGGTGGAAAAGAATCCGAACATTGTCTATGCGGCCACGGCGTCCGGCGGCGTATTCAAAACCGTGAACGGCGGCATGACGTGGAAGCCGGTCTTCGACGATCAGTCCACGTCCACTATTGGGGACGTCACGGTTTCGCAATCCGAACCCGATGTGGTTTGGGTGGGCACGGGCGAGGCAAATAACCGGCAGAGTTCCAGTTGGGGGAACGGCGTTTACAAATCGTCGGATGGCGGGAAGACGTGGGCGAACGTGGGGTTGAAAGATACGCACCACATCCCCCGCATTGTGATTCATCCGGCCAACGCGAACGTGGTGTATGTGGCGGCGCAGGGCCACCTGTGGGGTCCCAATAACGAGCGCGGGGTGTTTAAAACCACCGACGGCGGCAAGACGTGGAACAAGGTGCTGTTCATCAATGCCGACACCGGCGTGAACGATCTGGTGATGGATCCGCAGAATCCGGATACGCTGTACGCGGCGGCCTATCAGCGGCGGCGCACGGTGTTTGGGATGAACGGCGGCGGCCCCGGGAGCGGGATCTACCGGACCACCGATGGCGGAATTACCTGGAAGAAGCTGACGAACGGGCTGCCGAAGACGGAGATGGGCCGCATTGGTTTGGATATTTACCGGAAGAACGGGAACATCCTGATGGCCACGGTGGAGAGCGAGGATTCCGGGATTTACCGCACGGAAGACAAGGGCGAGACCTGGGTAAAAACGAGCAACACGAACATGCGCCCGATGTATTTCAGCCAGGTACGCATTGACCCGAATAACGATCAGCGGATCTGGGAAGCGGGCATGAACATGGCTTATTCAGAAGACGGCGGCAAGACTTTCGTCACCAACCGGGTGACGCGCATTCACGTGGATTTTCACGCTATCTGGATCGATCCGGCAAATTCCGACAACATGATCGTGGGCTGCGACGGTGGAATTCATTTCAGCCATGATGCCGGCCGGAGTTGGGATTCGCGCGAGAATATCGCCATCGCGCAGTTCTATGAGATCGCCTATGATATGGCCAAGCCCTACAAACTCTGCGGCGGTTTGCAGGACAACAACACCTGGTGCGGACCCAGCGCCACCACGAATGCCCGTGGCATCACCAACGACGACTGGTTCACGGTGCAAGGCGGCGATGGCTTCTATGCGCAGATCGATCCTGAAGAGCCGCACATTGTTTACGCCGAATCGCAGGATGGTAATCTATCCCGGCGCGATCTGCGGACGCATGAGGCCAAGAGCATCCGGCCGCACGAAGACGACGACAAAATGGAGCGGTTCCGTTTTCAGTGGAACACTCCGGTGGTGATCTCAAAGTTCGACCGCAAGACCATTTATTACGCCGGGAATTACATCTTCAAATCCACCGACCAAGGCGATAACTGGCGGCGTATTTCGCCCGACCTGACCAATAACGTGAAGCGCAACACGCTCAGCATCATGGGGAAGATGGTGGAGGATCGCATCATGCTGGCGCGCAACGATGGGGTTGCGAATTACCCCGCGGCCACCACCTTCAGCGAATCGCCACTGCGGGCCGGAATTTTCTGGGCGGGCACCGACGATGGCAACGTGCATGTCAGCAAGGATGGGGAAACCTGGAAGTACGTGGTGGGCAATATTCCGGGCGTTCCGAAGGGCACGTATGTGAGCCGGGCGCTATCCTCCGCGACCGCCCCGGGGACTGCGTTTGTGGCATTTGACGGCCACCGGGCCAACGATTTCAACGTGTATCTGTATAAGACGTCCGATTTTGGCGAAACCTGGAAGTCCATCGGCAAGGGTATTCCTCAGGAAGCCGGGACGCTGCACGTGATCCGCGAACATCCACGGAATGCCAGGCTGTTGTTCGCAGGCATGGAGTTCGGCCTCTATGTTTCCTTCGACGCAGGCGAGAACTGGCAGGAATTCAAGAACAATCTGCCGCGCGTTCCGGTGGACGACATTCAGATTCATCCGCGCGAGAACGATTTGATTCTGGCCACGCACGGGCGGTCCGTATGGATTCTGGACAGCATTTCGGCATTGGAAGCGATGGCGCCTGAGAGCGTGCTGCAGGTGTTCCCGGTGCGTCCGGCGACCATGTGGCGGATGGCGCGGAAGCGGGATTTCGATGGGCATGAGACATACCTGGGGGCCAACCCGCCAGCCGGGGCGATCATCGATTTCTGGGCGAAGACCAAGCCGGAACTGAAAGACGTGAAGATCACGATTCTGGATGCGGCCGGCAAGCAAGTGGCGACGGTGAAGCCAAAGGAACTGGACGCGGGCGTGAACCGGATCGTGTGGAATATGCGCGCGGACCGGGCGGTAGCTCCGACCCCGCAGGAGGAAGCGCAGGCG
>JBBQUE010000100.1:0-8211 GCA_038212805.1 Bryobacterales bacterium
GGCCGAGAACATCGGCGCGGTTCAACTCTGCTGCGAGCGTGGCGACTGGTTGTTCGCTGGGGCGTATGGTGGCGATGCGCCATCCGCTCCCGGCGCGGCCTAACTGGCCGGCTCGCAAGGCCGGAAGCAAACCGGCGCGGACCAGGGAGGATTTGCCGCTACCGGAGAGCCCTAGTACGGCCACGAAACGATTGCCGCGGAGGCGCTCGACCAATTCCGCAATCTGGCGGTCGCGGCCAAAGAAGAAGCGCGTGTACTCGCCATCGAACGGGCGCAAGCCGGGGTAGGGATTCAATGAGGGGCTCCTGCGGCCTTTTGGCCGAGTCCGGCCGCCTTGAGGAACGCCGACAGGTCGGTCTCGTCGCGGATGATGAATTCATCGCGGCCAGGGGTACGATGCTTGATTGGCGGCTCGGCGAAGTATTTGGCCCGGGTTAACGCGCCGATTTGTTCCTCGCGTATGCGGAGGACGGAGAGTTTGCGCTCCACGCCGTCCAGCCATTCGTTGGGGGCATCGCCCCAGCAGACGACCACTCCGGCGGACTGGCGTAGATCATCCACATAGGCGTCCAGGTTGAGGTACGGATCGGGATACGGATCGGGCGGCGGGAAGATGTCCGCGCCCTGATTTCGGAGCATTTGCGTGAGGTCGTCGGCGTGACGCCAGTCCTGGTCGGGCTTATAGAGAAGCAGCAGGCGGCGCATGGCGGCGGGCGGCGGCGTTGGGCGCGGGCCCAGATGGGTCTTCACTCGGTCGATGAGGAGCCGCCTGGCGTTGGGGTCACGCAGGTAAATGACGGGCGAGGGGTCGAAGTGGTGGCGGCGGGGCTCATCGGGATTGCTGGTGACGATCAGGGCAGGCCTTTCGAGTTCGCAGGCGATGGCGTATTGGCGGTCGGCGAGGGGATCGGGTTCGGGGGTAAAGATGTGGAGGGAGAGGTGCGAATCAGCAAGTTCGGCGCGAATATCCTCGTCGCTCGAATAATCGCAAATTGCGTCGTCTGGCCGGATGACGAATTTCTGAGCTTTGAATTCGCGTTCGATGCGGCGGCGGTCCGCGTCTCCAGCGTGATTGGGCCAGGCGATGTATAAGTGAGTGAGTTCGCGCCTGAGTTGGATGAGGCGCGCGGCGAGCCCTTCGACGAGACGGGTTCTCTCATCTTCCTTGACCCACATGACTTCGGGGACCAGCGGCCTGGCCGTGAATGGTGCCCGGATGACCTGGAAGATGCGGTCGGAGTTGGCACCGTGGACTTTCTGGAAACTGCCTAGTTCGTCACGGACGCAGACGGGGCTGGCCCGGTATTTCCCGGAGACCAATGCCAGAATGAGTGCGGATTGCTGCACGCCTGCCGCGATTTTGGGGTGGATGGGGTCTCCGGCGCGCAGGTCATGCCCGTCAAGAAAGACTGTGGGCTTTTCGCGGCCGGGAAGCTGGCGGTGCAGTTCGCTGAGTAGCTGATTGTAGAAATGGTCTACCCACTCCCGATCATCCGCGTGAGCGTAGCTGATGAAGATGTCGAAATCGTACTTGGGGAGGAATGGCATGATTCCGGGAGTATGGGGAGCTGATTGAGAGAGTATACACCGGGATAGATCATCGGCTCAGGATTTCGCCTGTGGAGCTAGACACTCCCTCACGGTCGTGGCTCGGCTTGATTGTGGCAATATTCACGGCTTGGGGCAATGTTCACAGAAAGGCCGAACAGGCGAAAACGCCTGCCCCACACCGCATTCACAGCGTTGGTGAGTTTATTCCTGGGGCGCTCAGGCTTTTGTTTACATTGGGTTGGAGGCAAACTGCGACGAAGCGAGTGGCGATCTGGCGGATGGGGATTGGAAAATGACAGCGGGTGACAGATCGGGAGCGAACTTTCCAGGAACGGGTCGATCGTAAGGTAGCCAGTGAGCGGCCCGCCCCCCGTGTGCTCCCATGCAGCGAGTTTGCCGAGCTACGGCTGGGATTTACTCCGGATGAGAAGCAACGACAGATTCTGGATTCCGATGCCAAACAGGGTTTGCTGAACTGCTGCCGGCAGTTTGGTAAATCGACTGTGATGGCGGCCAAGGCTCTCTACCATGCATTGCATCATCCCGACTGCACGGTGATTATTGCCAGTCCCAGCGGGCGGCAGAGCCGGGAAATGATGCGCAAATGCAAGGCCTTCGCGCGGAAACTGAAGCTTAAGCCGCATGGCGATGGGGATAACCGGATCTCGTTATTACTTCCCAATGGCAGCCGGATTGTGGGCTTGCCGGGCCGGGCTGACACGGTGCGATCTTTCGCGGCTTCCTTGATCCTGGTGGACGAAGCGGCCTGGGTGAAGGACGAAATGTTCCTGGCTCTGAGCCCAATGCTGGCGACAACCAACGGGGCGATGTGGATGATGAGCACGCCGAACGGGTCGCGCGGGATGTACTGGCAGATGTGGAAGGACGGGGGCCCGGACTGGGAACGGTTTGAAGTTCCGGCGACCGAGTGCGCGCGGATTTCGCCGGAGTTTCTGGCGAGGGAGCGGAAGATGATGGGCGAGCGGCGGTATGCGCAGGAGTACGGATGCCAGTTTGTGGATAACGGGGATAGCTACTTCTCGCGCGAATCGGTGGAAAGGGCGTTTGTGGATAACGAAGTGGTGTGGGAGGTATAAATGATCTTTTTGGGGTTGGATCTGGGGCAGAGGCAGGACCCTTCGGCGTTGGCGATTGTGGAGCGGGCACCGCGGGTGGCGCAGCGCATGAACCACGTGAGCTGGCAGGTGAGCCAGGAGACAGAGCCGTGTCCGATGGTGGTGCGGCATCTGGAGCGGATGCCGTTAGGCACTGAATATGGCGACGTAGTGAAACGGGTGGAGCAGGCGGTGGGGCGGCCGGTGATGAAAGGGAGGAAGACGCTGGCGGTGGATGCAACCGGAGTGGGGATGCCGGTGGTGGAGATGCTGCTGCGGGAGCGGATGGGGTGCGAGGTGCGGCCGGTGATGTTTACCTCGGGGATGGGGCAAAGCACGGACGGGCGATTGTGGTTTGTGGGGAAGGTGGATTTGATGGCTGGGCTGCGGCAGGCGCTAGAAACGGGCGAGGTGCTGATTCCGAAGCAGGTGAAGGATGGGGCGCAGTTGCTGAAGGAAATAATGAGCGTGGCTTTTTTGGGGGAGGGCGGGGGATGCGGCCGAGCGGGCTGGCGCGGGTGGGGGCGGATGGGTTTGGGGAGCATGACGATTTGGTGATTGCGCTGGCGCTGGCGTGTTGGGCGGGGATGGGGTTGAAGCCACGGGAGCCGCCGAAGCGGCTGTTTTGGTGAGAAATCTGAAAACCGGGCCTAGTATCCCGTGGGGCGGGCGTTTTCGCCTGCGATTCTTAGCGCGCACAAGGTCACTTCAAAAAGCGCCGGGTTTCGTCCAGGAAGATCTCAAGCTTGTCATGGTGCACCCAATGGCCGGCACCCGGGACGCGCACCAGCCGGTAATCGTGCAGCGACCCCAGATGCCCATCCATTTCGGGATCGGGCATCCAGCTCTCCATGCCCCAAAACAGCAACACCGGGCACGTAATCTGACTGGCGATTTCCCGCAAGTCAGTCAGGTTTTGGCCATAGGGCGGAAAGCCGCGCGCATAGTTATCGAACTTCCAGATCAGCGACCCATCGGCGTTCCAGTTCGTGCCATGCAGCGTAAGATGCCGGGCAACCTCATCGGATAAATGCGGGTTGGCTTCCTGCATGCGAGTGACGGCGGCATCCAGATCGGGGTAAGTGCGCGCCTCCCGTCCTTCTGTTTTGCGCACACTGCCAATCCACTCCCGCAACCGTTCGGAAGCCGGGCGATGCACGCGATGCGAAGCCGGCAGGCCGAAGCCCTCAATCGACACCAGCTTTTTCACACGCTCCGGGAACACCCCGGAATAAACCAGCGAAATTATGCCACCCAAGGAATGTCCAATCACGGAGATGGGAAATTCACCAATCACATCCGCCAGTGCGGAGACATCCAGCACGTGCTCCGCAATGGTGTACATGGCACCCGGAGCCCAGGCACTATTGCCGTGGCCGCGCAGGTCAAGCGCGTAGACGTGATAATCCTCACGCAGGGCGCGCGCCACCCAATCCCAATTGCGGGCGTGGTCCAGGCCGCCATGTACCAGCAGCAGCGCGGGCTTGCCATCCTGCCCGAAGTCCCAAAACTGCAGCTTCAGGCGGTGTGAATAGAAGAAGTGCGAGACGGGTTCAACGTAAGCTTCCACCATATTGTGATGCTACCGGCAGGCCGCGAGTAGCTTCTCCTTCAGCAGCCCCATAGCCTCCGCGGTCAGTTTGCGGCCCCCGGCGCGGACGTAAAACACGTCGTGCGCGCGATGGGCTTCGGTATCGATTAATACCACTTCAATATTTGCCCCGGCTGACGAAATCGCATTCGCCAGGTCATAGAGCAGCGCGGGCCGGTCTTCGGCGACGATCTCAATCAGGGTACAAGTTTCCGAAACATCATTCGCCAAGGACACGGTGGGGGTAACCCGAGTCCTGGTCTCCGGACGCCGGCGTTTGTCCATCAATTTCGCCAGGTCCACTTTGCCTTGCAAGGCGCGCAGGACAGTGTCGCGGAGCCGGTCTACTTCTTCCGGGTTCAGTTCCAACGTCCGGTGTGGATCGGCAAAAACGAACGTGTCCAGCGCCTGGCCGCGCGCATTGGCAAAGGCCTCCGCCTTCAGGATGTTCAAGCCAAAACTGGCGAGGACTCCGGAAATCGAAGCCAGCAGAAAGGGCCGGTCGGCGGCCACAGCCGTAATCCGGAAATTGCCGCCCAGGCGTTCAAAATGGACCGCGTTGCCCTGCGTGGCAAGTTCGATATGCGCGGCAATTTCAGCGGCGGAGTGGGTCTTCAGGTAGCGGGTGGGAAGCCCTTCCAGGAAGGGAGATGGCGTTTCGGGAGGCAAGTGAATGCGGTCGGTTTCCAGTTCGCGGGTGAACTCCGCGATGCCGGCCAGATAAGTTTGCCACAACTGCTCCAAGCGCCAGGGAGTCATGGCGTCCGGGTTCACGGCGGAAATATCGGCGTAGGTCATCACCGTCAGAAGTTTGAGGCGTTCCAATGTCCCGGTGCTTTCGGCGATCTGCCGCGCGGTGGAAGGATCACTCAGATCGCGCGCGGTCATCACCTGATAGAGATCCAGGTGGTGTTCGATGAGAAACAGGACGGTGGCCTGCTCGTCCTCCGGGACCCGGAAGCGTTCGAAGGCGGCGCGGGCGATGAGTACGGATTTCTCCGCGTGGCCGGCCCCCTCTCCCTTCCCGATATCGTGAAAAAGCAAAGCCAGGCGCAGGATCGCGGGCTGATCAATCTCTTCGAGCAGCGTCCGAAAGCGCTTGCTCGCAATGCGCTCCAGGGCTTGAAACGTCACCAAGGTGTGCTCGTCAACGGTGTAGCGATGGTAGAAGTCGCGTACCACCAGGCAATCGATCCGGGCCCACTCCGGGATCAGCATTTGAAGCAATCCCAGATCCGCCATCACACGCAGTGCAAATCCGCAGCTGGGGAGCGCAAGGATTGCCTTGATTTCAGTCCAAGTGGCGGAGAGCGCCCGCACCCTGCTCAGCCGCGTTTCCGTATCGCGAGCCAGCGGGATTTGATGGCGTGCGATGAAGAGCATCAGGCGGAGCACGATGGCGTGGTCAGCTTCCAGTTGGGCCGACTGGCGCAGCAGAACCCGGTCCCGCGAGACGGTGAATTCGGTGTTCGATAACCGCGACCGCCAGTCGCGAAACTGCAATAAGAGTCCAGCCCCGGGCGGTTCGCAGAGATCCAGTGCAAGTTGCGCCGCGCGGTGGATGTGGCGGGCGTTGCGGTAATACTCACGCATCCATTCGCCGGGATGATCCGAAAGCGAATCCTGGGCCTCGAAACTCAGCAGGTTGTTATCGCGCCCGAAGTGGTGGTGCAAGCGCGCGCGGACGTCGAACTGGGCGGCGCGAGCCTGATCCAGCGGGTCCCATTCAAATGGTTTCAACGTGTGCAGCCAGTGGATAACATGCAGATCCCGGAGGCCGCCGGGGTGCTCCTTCACGTTGGGTTCCAGGTGATGAATGGTGTTGCCAAACTTGGCGTGGCGCGCCCGGGTCATGCGGCTTAGATGCTGGATGATGTTGCGCCGCTCAGCTACCAAGAATGGAGCGAACAGGCGTTCCAGAGTAGAGTGCATGGCTGGGCGGCCGCACAGGAATCTGCGATCCAGCAAACTGATGGTGAGTTCCAGATTGCCTTCATGAATCTCGCAGCACTCGGCCGGGGTGTGAACCGATTGGCTTACCCGCAAACCGGCGTCCCAGAGAATCCGCAGAAACTCCGAGATGGAGTCGCTTACGGGTCCGGTGGGCGGGCCTTCCACCACCAGAAGCAGATCGATGTCGGAGTAGGGGAACAGTTCCCGGCGGCCGTAACCGCCCACGGCCAGCAAAGCTACGGGCGGTAAAGTCCGGGTAAATGCGGCCAGAACCAGTTCATCGACCTGGCTGGTTCGGGCCATCGCACTAAAGGGCGCCTTCACCGCGATCGTCGTTGCGGATGCGGATGGCATCAGCCACATCGAAAATGAAAATCTTGCCGTCGCCGATCTTGCCGGTCCGCGCCGACGTGACAATCGTGCGGATCACTTCTTCGACGCGCGCATCAGTGATCACCAGTTCCAGTTTGACCTTGGGCAGCAGGTCCACTTGGTATTCCATCCCCCGATAGACTTCCTTGTGTCCCTTTTGACGCCCGTGGCCGCGCACTTCAGTGATAGTCATGCCATCGATCCCGATGCCCTTGAGGGCTTCTTTTACTTCTTCAATCTTGTGCGGCTGGATAATCGCTTCGATTTTTTTCATTTTGCCTAGGCCTCGAAATTATATCCTTCTTCACCGTGCATGCTGATATCCAGACCCTGCGTTTCCTGCTCTTCCGTGGCGCGCACACCTATCAGCAGATCGCAGACTTTAAGAATAATCCAGGTTCCCACCGCGGCCAGGACGATTGCAATCACCACGCCGGCAAGCTGATTCAGCACCTGTTCGGGCCGGCCATCCACCCAGCCCAACGGTAGCACTTTGCCGGCCGCATCTTTCAGGCCATCGTTGACGGCGCTGGTGGCGAATACGCCAGTCATCAATGCGCCCAGCGTCCCGCCCGCGCCATGCACACCGAAGGCATCCAGCGTGTCGTCGTACTTGAACATCCGCTTCACGGTTGTAACCATGAAGTAGCAAAACAGACCGGCGGCGAAACCAATCAGCAGGGCCGGGAACGGCTTGACGAAGCCGGATGCCGGAGTGATAGCAACCAGGCCCGCTACGCTGCCGGAGATGGCGCCCAGCATGCTGGGCTTGCCGTTGTGGATCCATTCCGCCAGCATCCAACCCAAGGCCGCCGCCGCCGCGCCAAAATGCGTGGCCACGAAGGCGCTGGTGGCCAGAGCCGATGCGCCCAGAGCGCTGCCCGCATTGAAGCCAAACCAGCCTACCCAAAGAAGCGCCGCTCCGATCAAGCTGAGAACCAGGCTGTGCGGCTTCATGGGTTCAGCCGGGTAGCCCAGGCGCTTGCCTAAGTACAACGCGCAGACCAAGGCCGACACGCCAGACGTTATATGGACCACCGTCCCGCCCGCGAAATCGAGACACGCTATTTTGCCACCCATGAAGGCATTCAGCAACCCGCCTTTTCCCCACACCATGTGCGCCATCGGCAGGTAGACCAGGAACAGCCAGAGCACGGTGAACAGCAACATGGCGCTGAATTTAATACGTTCCGCAAATGCTCCGGAGATCAACGCCGGCGTGATGATGGCGAACATCAGCTGATAAATCATGAACGTCTGCTGCGGAATGGTGGCGGCATAATCAACATTCGGGGCCGCCCCCACGTTGTTCAGGAACAGGTAGGAAAACCCGCCCAAGAACGCGTTGCCTTCGCCAAATGCCAGGCTGTACCCGCAGATGGCCCAGATCACCGTGACCAACGCCATCAGGCTGAAGCTGTGCATCATGGTGCTAAGCACGTTCTTGCGCCTCACTAATCCGCCGTAAAAGAGCGCCAGGCCCGGAGCAGTCATCATCAGGACCAGTGCGGCGCTGGTGAGCATCCAGGCGTTGTCGCCTGCGCTCTGGGCGGATTTGGCGGCGGCCTCCACCGCGGCTAAGCGGGCCTCGGTGGCAGCCGGTATCGACTGTCCGAAGACGAGTAGAGG
>JBBQUE010000101.1:0-8201 GCA_038212805.1 Bryobacterales bacterium
AGAACCGCCCCGCACTCATGGCGATGCTGGAAGCTCTGGTAGCGAACGGAGCCAAGCTATTGCTCATTGAAAAGCTGGATCAGCCTGCGCGCGATCTGATGGGACAGGAAACGATCATTGGCGACTCATGGCCCGCAACGCGGTTGCAGATCGGGTCCGGCCTCGGCCCACCGTAGAGCACCCTCGGCCACTCACCTTCCCTTGATCATTAAGCCAGCGTTCCTCTCGGGGCGTTCTTCACTTCGCAGTAGAAAGCGAGTGTGCCGCCTTGAAGCCCCCTGAAAGCTCGCGTCGGGGTCTTTCCCCATTTCGTCCTTCGGGAAGCGCTCTGGCATCGGTCCAAGGGAACGCAGGTATTCCGCTACGACATTTTCACTTGGGTTGATCTTGGATGGCTTACATCACAAACTGCGTCACAGGGACCGATTAGGCCCTCGGTCCTTGCTCCAAACCAGTGATTCTAATGGTCGGGGCGGAGTGATTCGAACACTCGACCCCCTGCGCCCAAGGCAGGTGCGCTACCAGGCTGCGCTACGCCCCGACATTTCACTACTCCTTTGATTCTACGCTACTCCCTGCCCCACCCGGCCTCCAAATTTGAGATAGCACGAAGCCATGCCCTGCGGATCCCCCACCATCCGCCGCCTAAATTTAGGACCGTTTGAAACAGTTTAAGTTGAGGCGTTTGTAGCTAAGCTTATTGCGGGCTTTCTTTCGGGTGAAGGTCCAGTTAATTGTCTTTGCTTTGTCGTTGATGTTTCGATCCCATGCCCGCGACTCCTGCTGGAGTATCGCAAGGGTCGGGATTCGGCGAGTCCCGAGGCATTGCCGGGGGAAGAAGCTGATCTCAATTTCGGCTATATTCAGCCAACTACCATGTTTGGGGGTGTAGTGGACGGTGAGGTGGTCCCAGATCTGCCGCCCTTTTCCTCACCGAAGTGATCCGTCAGTGACTTGCGGCGATGGATGTTCAGGTTGTCCATCACAAGCTGGATGGTAGTTGCCTCAGGGTAGGCGTTCACAATGGCTTCGATTGCCTTGGCGAATTCAGGTTTCGACCGGTTCGGCGTGGGCAAGGTGAAGTGCAGCCCGCCCTTTGGCTCAACCGCACAGAAGACATTGGCAGTTCCGCATCTCTTATATTCGTTGTCTGGTCGCCGCAACTTACCCGGTGGCATCGGCCTTGCGGGTCTCCCGTCGTCATGCAGGGTAACTGGCTTTTCGTCAAAGCAGACCACCGGTTCGAGCGGGTTGTATGCCCTTTCGTACACTTCAAGAACTTCTTCCATCTTTTCGAGGCATTCATCGTTGAGATCGGCGACGCACCACATTTTTTCCCGCCACGGTTTGAGGTCGTGGTGCAATAATCGAATCTGGATTGTCTCGCGCCCGGCGTGGGGCACCAGCTTTCGCTTGACTGCCTCCTCCACAATGAGGTGAATCGTCCAGCGCGCCTGACTTTCCGGCGGATCGCTGCAAACCATGGCAACAGTACGCTGCTTCTCCGGTGCGCTGAGCAGGTGAACCGCGCCCAGGCGTTGTTTGTCGTAAAGTGCGCGTTCCAGTCCCCCCTCTTCGTAGCGGTGGGCGATACTCCGAATCGTCTTTGGCGTCAACGTGCAGACAGATGGAGAAGTGCGAGAGCGCGCAGCACAACCCGGACTGCCATGCACTCCGCTGTTCAGGATCCTCTCCAGCGATGGTTGGAACTGTTTCAAGCGGTCACAGACCTATTGAACGGAACATTTCGATACAGCGCGTCCAAAACCCCCGGCGTTGCGCCTTCTCTACTTACCGAACAGCTAACGCGCCCCGATGCCGCCTTTCAGATCTCTGAGCACGCTCAGTACACCCGGCACCAGCGTAATCACGAACAGCACCGGCAGAATAAACAGCACGATCGGGAACAGCATCTTGATTCCCGCCTTACCAATGGACGCCTCGGCCCGCAGACGGCGGCGGGTGCGGAGCGCGTCGGAGTAAACCTTGAGCGCCTGCGACAAGCTGGTGCCGAAGCGTTCGCTCTGGACGATCATGGCCGCGAGCGATTTCAGATCTTCGATGCCGGTGCGGCGCACCAGCTGCTGGAAGGCTTTCCCGCGCTCCTGGCCAGCCTTCACCTGCATGACGACGGTGTAGAATTCGGCGGCTAGTTCGGGGTAGATGTGTTCCATCTCTTCGCTCACGCGCATCATGGCTTGATCCAGCGCGAGTCCGGTTCCGAGGACGATGCCCAGTAGATCCACGGTATCGGGCAAGGCCTCCTGCAGCCGCTTTCGATAGCGCGCCACCAGGCGATGCAGAACTTGGGGCGGCAGCAGCCAGCCGAGCATGAGCGGGGGCAGCAGCGATATTAATTTCTGCGAAATATCGCTATCGCGCTGCAGGTAGAGGGCACCGGAAATCAGCAACAGCATGAAGGCGATCAGCCCCATGGAGTAGATGGCCAGGGCCTGCTTGTTGCGGATGCCCGCCTGGGCGAGTTCGCGTTCGGTTTCGCGCAGCCAGCCGTCGCCGCCGGGGATCAGACTGATGACGTAGAGGAAGCTGTTAAAGATGCCGCCTCCGGCTTTGCGGCGGGGCACCCGGGCGGAGGTGGTTGAGACCAGCGCGTGGGCCTGCAGCTCTTCCAGGCGGTCGCCCAGGGGATCTTCCTGTTCCCGGAACAGCATGTAGCCGGACCACAGCATGGCGGCCATGGTGGCGAAGAGCAGGATGAAGAAGATGACGGGGGTCAGCATGTTCTAATGTTTCGGATTCGCGATTTTGCGGATAACCAAGATGCCGACGATCTCGGAACAGACGGCATAGGTGAGAAACTTGCTGCCGGTTTCGTCCGTGTAGAGCAGCTGGATGTATTCGGGTTTCAAGATCCAGAAGCCGATACCAACCACCAGGGGCAGGGCACACAGCAGGCCGGCGGAGAAACGCTGCTGCGCGGTGGCGGATTGCATCTTGGCGGCCAGGTTCAGGCGCTCGCGCACCAGCAACGACAGATTTTCCAGCACCTGAACCATGTTCGCGCCGGTTTGGCGTTGCAGGATCAGGCCGGTGACAAAGAACTTCAGATCGACAATGGGAATACGGGTGCCCAGGCTGCGGAGCGCGTCTTCGATGGGGGAGCCGAGCGCCAGCTGCTCGATCACCTTCTTGAACTCCATGCGGACCGGGTCGGCGGTTTCCTCGGCGATGGTTTCAAGGCCGCTGTGGATGTTGTGGCCGGCCTTCATGGAGCGGTTGAACAGATCAATGGCGTCCGGCAGGATCTCTTCAAACTTCTTCATGCGGGCTTCGCGGCGGTTCTTGATGTAGCCGATGGGGAGGGCACCGATGCCTAGTGACAGCACGATGCGCAAGACCCACAGGGAGAGGAACAGCCCCAGAAACAAATAGGTGCCGGCGGCGAGCAGCACGCAAAGGATGACTACCTCGGCCGCACGGTACTTGAAGTTAGCCTGGTCGATCCATTGCTGCAAGCGCCGGAGAACTCCCAGCCATGAGATGAAGTCCGCTAAGAACGCCAGCGAGCCGCGGGTTTCGCGCTTCAGCAGATCGGGGGCGGATCGGGAGCGCGAACTGGAGCGGGACCGTAACTCACGCAACCGCCCGGCCAGTATGGTTTGGGCTGCCTGCTGGGGGATGCTGAAGACGTAGTAACCGGCGGCTGCCAGGGCTCCGGTAAATATCAGAAAGGCAATGAAGAGGAACATGTTGGATTACCGGTCCTTGATCTCATACACCTCATTGAAGATTGATGGCGAAAGATGGATGCCATAGGCTTTTAGGCGCACCAGGCATTTCGGTTTGTAATTGGCGGCGGCGAACTTGCCCATCACGCGGCCGCGCGCATTCAAGCCGCTGCGTTCGAACGTGAACACGTCGTTGAGCAGAACCTGATCGCCATCGATCTCGCCCACTTCCGCGATGCCGGTGACTTTGCGCGAACCGTCGGCCATGCGGGTGGTGTGCACCACGATATGAACGGCTGACGTCAACATCTGGCGGATTACTTTGTCGGGAATGTGCTGGCTGGCCATCATCACCATGGTCTCCAGGCGCGAGAATGCGTCGCGCGTGGAATTGGCGTGGGTAGTGGTCATGGACCCGTCATGACCGGTGTTCATGGCTTGCATCATGTCCAGCGCTTCGGGGCCGCGGCACTCTCCAATGATGATGCGGTCCGGCCGCATACGCAGGGCGTTGATAACCAGGTCGCGCTGGCCGATTGCGCCCGCGCCTTCAATGTTCATGGGGCGGGTTTCCAGGCGCACCACGTGGCCTTGCTGCAACTGCAGTTCCGCTGTGTCCTCAATGGTTACCACGCGCTCCTCTTCCGGGATGAACCGGGAGAGCGTGTTGAGCATGGTGGTTTTGCCGGAGCCTGAGCCGCCGGAGACAACGACGTTGAGACGCGCCTCCACGCAACCGCTCAGGAAATCGAGCATGCCCGTGGTGAGGGTTTCGTTCTTCAACAGGTCTTCGGTGGAGAGCAATTTCTTGCCGAAGCGCCGGATAGAGATCACCGGGCCCACCAGGGACAGCGGCGGGATGACGGCGCAGACGCGTGATCCGTCATCCAGGCGGGCGTCAACGATGGGCGACGAATCGTCGATGCGGCGGCCGATGTTCGACACAATGCGGTCGATAATCATGCGGACGTGCGCCTGATCCTTGAAGCGGATGTTGGTTTCCTGTAGCTTGCCGCCGCGTTCCACGTAGACGTTGTCGAAGCCATTGACCAGGATGTCGCTGATGGTCTGATCTTTCAGCAGCGGCTCCAGGGGTCCGAGGCCGAAGACCTCGTCAAGCACCTCTTCAATCAGGCGCTCGCGCTCGGCCATGGTCATGGGAAGGGACTCTTCCTCAATGAGCTTTTCAACCACGTTGCCGACCTGATCACGCACGCCGTCTTTGTTCAGACCCTTCAGCTGTTCAGGCGAAAGCGAGTTCAGCAGCTTGATGTGGATCTTCGACTTGATGCCAAACCAACGGTCGGCTCCCGTGTTGCCGGGCTTCGGTAGAGTGCGTGTTCCCATCTAATCCTTTATACGGCGTCTTTTTATGCGGTCTTGGCGGCTTCGGCCTTGCGCCCGGTGGCTTTGTCGACGAACGAGCGAAACACACGGTCAAGGTCGCCGGCGGCCTGGCGGTCGGCCACGAAAGGCCGGCCTTTGTTGATCGCCGCGAGCACGGCGGGCGAATCGGGGATCCCGTAGAAGACCGGTTGATTCAACGTTTGCTGGATCTGTTCTAGCGTAGCGTAGTTCGGGTTGGTCCGCTTTTGGTAGTGGTTCACCACCACCTTGAGCTGATCCTGAGTGAAACCCATGCGCATCAGGTTGGAGAGATAGCGCTGGGCGTTGCGGACGGAGGGGAACTCCTGCGTCAACACAAGAAAAATGACGCTGGAGCTTTGAAGCGCTCCCAGAACTACGTCATCGCCCAGGCTGCGTCCGGCATCGATCACGACGGATTCGTATTTTTCGATCAGGAACGTGGCGAACTCGCGGAGCATGGGTTCCGTGAAGTTGCCGCGGTGTTCAATGGTATCGGGCGGACCTACCAGAAAGAAGCCCAGAGGGTCGCGCGTGACGAAACCTTCGAAGAGGGCCTGATCCAGGCGCGAAAGATTTTCGCCTACTTCCTGCAAAGTGTACTGCGGGGCCGCGCCCAGCTGCATGGCGACATCGTTGGCGGTCCAATCCAGGTCCAGCAGAACGGTGGGCTGCTTGCGTTGCGCCATGACGCTGGCGAAGTTGACGGCCAGGGTGGTGGTGCCCAGACCGCCTTTGGTGCCGAGGAAGGTGTAGATTTTTCCCAGCTTACTGGTGGTGGCGGCCACGCGGCGAGGGGTCTTTTCCAGGCGGCCCATTATGTCGCGGAAGTCCAGGCGCTTCACGGGTTGCACCAGATAATCGTTGGCTCCGGAGCGAAGCGCGGTGAGGACCACGTCGCCCTCCACGCTGTAGTTGGAGGCAATGATATAGAGATCGGGCGCGGCCTGCTTCACCTTTTCGATGACTTTGAAGCCGGCCTCGGGATCGCTGGCGACATCGACCACCAAGGCTGCCTCCGGGGTGCGCTCCAGGTCTTGCAGAACGCGGATATAGAGGTTCGTGGAGACTTCGGGGTACTCTGCGGCGATCTTGGCGTTCTGCACGTTGAGCAGATTTTCCCGCATCATTTCACGGAAATGATCGTCGGGCGAGGCTACCAGCAAGGCGATGGACATAGTTGAAATCCTTAGGGAGTGCAGACTCCCTGTTCGGGGTCGCAACCGGCGCCTTCAATGGCGGCGGTGGTTTGGAAACTGGGCGAAGCGACGGGCTGCAGCTTCAGGTAGCTGAAGAAGCCGCGGAACTCATAATTGGCGATCTGGACGTTGACGGTGTCGGGCACGCATGAGGGGCTGCATTCGGTGTCGCAGGTGAATTCGGTCAGTGCGCCGGAATTGGGGTCGCGCGAAAAATAGGTGACCACCATGTCGACCGCGCCGCTTTGAAACTGCGCCTGATCGATGTTGACGGGCACGTTGGCGCGCATGTAGCTGACTACGTTCGTTGCGCCAGATTGCCAGCAGTGGGTGGCGGCGTAGCGCGCGCCATCGCGCGTGAGTTCCACCAGGCTGTGCCAAACCCAGAGCATCTGGCAGACGAAGATCAGCCCGAAGACCAGCGGGATGATCACGCTCGCGGTGAGGATGGCGTACTCGATGGTGGCTTGGCCGCGGAGTTTTCGAAGGCGTCTCATGTGCCTCCGTAGGGGACGCGGACCTGCGGCTTCAGGGCGAACGGCGCGATGGGAATCAGCGGGATGCGCGGCGTGATCATATAGCCGTTGGGGATGGAGACCACTACGTAATCGGGGGGTGTGCCGCCGTTGGCGGTGTCGCAGCCGGGGACTCCGCAGGCGCATTCGTTGATGGCTCCGCTGGCGGGGTCGGCTTGTTCAATGCGGACGCTGATCATGTCCGAAGTCAGGTCGGGCACGATGGCCGAGCCGGAGTTATCCGTGGTCCCATTGAGGGCGAACGAGAGCGCCGCGGTTACCACGGCATCGTTGCTGTCGCAGAAATTCACGCCCTGCTGGGTGCTGATGTAGCGGGCCAACGCGTACATGATTTTGTGGAGCGTGTAATAGGTGAAGGTGAAGCGCGCCAGTTCAATGGTGCCCATCATCAGCAGCACCAGCACCGGGACGAACATGGCGGTTTCGAGAATGGCGGATCCGGATTGGCTTCGTTTTTTCCGCCGCGATGGAGAGCTCATTGTAATTCTCAATGGAGAACCACCTTGCCAGGACCGGAGGTGACGCCGCAGCTTCCGAAGTTGCCTTGTTTCAGCGGGGCGACATTGCCCACATACATGACCAGGAACCGGCCGTTGATATCGGATGGATTCACCGTGCTGATGTTCAAATTGGGCTGTACCAGGAACTGGCGGAAGCCCAGGACCGTCATGCCGTTCGGGTTCAGCGTATCCACAATGGAAACGGTGATCAGGCGGCGGCCATTGCCGGTGTAGGAAGGGTACGTGTCTTCCTCGATCAGGTCTGTGTCCTGAGTGAACGCGGGTTCAAGAGTACCGGCGCTGGCGACGTTGCCGCAGACCGTGCTGAACGTGCTGCTGGGGCTGGGTTCAAAGCGCAGATCCAGCCCGCACAACGCGGAGGATACCGGCCCCGCCACGGTAGCCGTGCAAACCCGCGGCGTGGCATTGGCCCACACGGTTTCCACCGTGGAGTTGTTGATATTGAAGCAGGCGATAGGCTGGCCGGAGGCGGAAAGCAAGCCCTGGGTGGGATCCAGGCCCGGCATGCCGTTGGCGCCGGCGCGGAGCAGTTGGGTGTTCTCGTCGGTGAACGTGGCGTCGGCCGTGTTGTAGCGGTCCAGCAACAGATAGGGGATGCGCGCCGTGGCCCCCGCGGTGTCGGGCAAACCGGCGGGTTGGATCCCAGTAGTGCAACTGTAGCCGAAGGTGTAGATGGTTCCCTGGATGAAGCCGAAATCGGTGGTGTCGGTTTGATCCACGGCCGCGACCGCAAAAGGTTCAATTCCGCAGGCGGTGCAAAGCGGGGCGCTGATGCCGGCCACGGCACCCGCTTGCACGGAAACTTTGCCTTCGGCCGCCAGAGGCAGAAAGCGCCAGAAGATCAGTGGGGCATCGGCGGTCAGGGTGACCTGGGCGTAGCGCGATGCGGTT
>JBBQUE010000102.1:0-8181 GCA_038212805.1 Bryobacterales bacterium
GCCGCGTGATCGACCTATGCCAGTCCAGCCAATTTACCATCGACGCCCTGAGGTCCGAAGTAAGAAAATAAAATGACCCGCTACCTTCCCCTTTGCCTGATTCTGTTCTCTCTCTCATGCGCCCGTAAGCCGGCCGTCACGGCGGCCGCCAGTCTGGATCCGCCTACCATCGCCGTGGCGCAGGCCGCGCTCACGGACCTATCCAACGGATTGGTCCTTACAGGTGAGTTCGTCCCGTTCCAGGAAGTGGATGTGATGGCCAAAGTCTCCGGCTACGTGAAAAAAATCAACGTGGACCTGGGGGATAAAGTCCAGGCGGGTCAACAGCTTGCCGTTCTGGAGGTGCCCGAGATGCAGGAAGATATCATGCGCGGGGCTGCCACCATCGACCGCAGTTCGGCCGAGGTTGCCCGGGCGCGCAATGAACTGCAGCGCGCCGAATCCACCCATCAATTCGTTCACCTGGCCTACACGCGCCTGGCGGAAGTGGATAAAACGAAGCCAGGGCTGGTGGCCCAACAGGAGATCGACGACGCCCACGGCAAGGATCTCGCCGCCGAGGCCCAGGTGGATTCCGCGAAGTCAGCCCTGATTTCGAGTGAACAGCAAGTCAGAGTCAGCAAGGCCGAGCAGGGCCGCAGCAAGGCCATGTTCGACTACGCGGTGGTGAGCGCGCCGTTCGCCGGCGTGGTCACGAAACGCTATGCCAATCTCGGATCCATGATCCAGGCCGGTACCTCCTCCAGTACCCAGGCCATGCCCGTGATCCGTTTGTCGCAAAACACGCTGCTCCGGTTACTGCTGCCGGTACCGGAATCGGTGGTGGCGCGCATCAAGGTCGGCCAGCAGGTGGACGTCCGCGTCCCCTCAGCCAATCGGACCTTTCCCGGCAAAGTCGCGCGTCTGGAAGGCCGCGTGGATGTCGCTACCCGCACCATGACCACGGAAGTGGACGTGCAAAATCCCACGCTCGCGCTGGTCCCGGGCATGTACGCGGAGGTGGATCTCAAGCTGGAACAACGGGATAACGTGCTGGCGATCCCCATCACGGCCATCGAACGAACCGGCAAGTCCACCACCGTTTACCGCGTGGCCGGTAATGGTATCGAAATCCAGCCGGTGGTGCTGGGTCTCGAAACCGCGACTCGCGCGGAGGTGAAATCCGGATTGCGGGATGGTGACCTGGTGGTGATCGGCAACCGCTCCACGCTGCACGCCGGACAGCAGGTGAAACCGAAAATCACCGCTATGGATGCCGCAAAGGAAGCCAAATAACCCATGTCTGGTTTTGCCGTCAGGACTCCTTACTTAATCGTCGTCCTCTGCCTGATGATCGCCGTGGTTGGCGTCAGCAGCATAGGGCGCATGCCGGTGGATATGTTTCCGGCCATGAACATCCCCGTGGTGGTGGTGGCCACCTTCTATTCCGGAATGCCGCCCGAACAGATTGAGGCCGATATCACCAGCCGCTTCGAACGCTTCTTCACGCTGGGCAGTGGCATTGAACACATCGAATCCCGCTCCCTGCCGGGCGTCAGCATCATCAAGGTGTATTTCCAGCCTGGCACGAACCCCGATTCGGCCGTCACCACCATTTCCAACCTGGCCATGGCGCAATTGCGGCGCTTGCCGCCTGGAACGCTGCCGCCCATTGTGCTGAAGTTCGACGCCTCCAGCCTGCCCGTATGCCTGGTGACGTTTAAAGGCGAGGGCTTGAATGAAACCGCGTTGCGGGACCTGGCGCAGTTCAACGTCCGCAATCAGATCGCCGGCGTCCCGGGCGCATCCGTTCCACAGCCCTTTGGCGGGCGCTACCGGCAGATCATGGTGTATACCGACCCCTACAAGCTGGAAGCGCACGGCATGAGCTTGATGGATGTAGTGCGGTCTGTCAACGACGCCAATCTGATTTTGCCTTCGGGCGATGTGCAGATCGGATCACTGGATTACAGCATTTACACCAACAGCCAGCTTGGCACCGTGGCTGAAATCAATAACCTTCCGGTACGCACGGTGAAGTCCTCGCCCGTGCGCATATCCGATATTGGTGAGGCGAAAGACGCGCAGCAGATCCAGACCAACGTGGTGCGTGTGGACGGCCAGCGCTCGGTCTATCTTCCCGTGTTGAAACAGGGCGGCGATACGAACACCATCGCGGTGGTGGATGGCGTGAAGGCCGCGGTCTCCAAGCTGTTCGACGTGCCCCAGCAACTGGTCAGCAACGTGGTTTTCGACCAATCGAAATTCGTCAAGACCGCGATTGAAACGCTATTGGACGAAGGCGCAATCGGGCTGGTCCTGACCTCCATCATGATTCTGATCTTTCTGGGAAGTTTCCGGGCCACGGTGGCAGTGTTCTTCTCCATTCCTCTATCGGCGCTGGCCACTTTTATCGGCCTGTCCCTGGGCGGAAGCTCAGTGAACAGCATGGTGCTGGGCGGACTGGCGCTGGCGTTTTCGCGGCTGATCGATAATTCCGTGGTGGTACTGGAAAACATCTACCGGCATCTGGAAGACGGCGAGACTCCGGAAGTAGCGGCGATCAAGGGCGGTCGCGAAGTGGCGCTTCCCGTCTTGGCGGCCACCTTGACCACCGCGGTGGTGTTCTTCCCGGTCACCTTCTTATATGGAGTGAGCAAGTTTCTGTTCTCCGCCCTGGCTTTGGCGGTGGTGCTGTCGCTGTTCGCCTCCTATGTGGTGGCGCTGACGGTGGTGCCCTTGTTCTGCGCGCGCTTTATCAAAAAGCCGTCGCATTCCGGGAAAGGTTTCAACGCCCGGTTCAACCGCGGCTTTGAATCGTTTCTGAAGTTTTACGACCGCCTGGTGGGCGTGACGTTGAAACGTCCCGTGCTCACCCTGCTGGCATTCGCGGCGCTCTTCGTGGTCAGTCTTGGGCTCTTCCCCCTGCTGGGCCTTTCGTTCTTCCCCCGCAGCGATGCCGGCCAGTTTGTGATCAATCTGAAAGCTCCCACGGGAACGCGGATTGCAATTACCGAAGGGGAGGTAGCCAAAGCGGAGGCCCTGATCCGCCGCATCGTTTCCCCGGAAGACCTGGACATGATCGTGTCGAACATCGGCGCGACTCCCGATTTCTCCGCCATCTACACCACCAACTCCGCCATGCACACGGCCTTCATGCAGGTGAGCCTGAAGGACGACCACAAGACCGGCAGCTACGAATATATGGCGCGGGTGAAGAAGGCCATGCAAACCGAACTGCCGGAGCTGAATGCCTATTTTCAATCCGGCGGGCTGGTGGATGCCGTACTTAATCTTGGCCTGCCCGCGCCCATTGATGTCCAGGTGGCCGGCACCAACCAGCAGAATACCTACAGGACGGCGCTGGAGCTTTCCTCCAAGATCGCAGCCATCCACGGCGTGGCCGACGTGTTCATTCCCCAGGACATCGATTACCCCGCGCTGCAACTGGATATCGATCGCATGCGCGCCAGTGAACTGGGCCTGAATCAACGCGAGGTGGTGAACAACGTGATCACCGCGCTGACCTCAAACCAGATGATCGCCCCCAGCTTTTGGATTGATCCGAAGACCGGTAACGATTATATGCTGACCGTCCAGTATCCCGAAAAACAGGTGCGCAGTCTAACGGATCTGAAAGCCATCCCGCTGCGCGCCGCGAACTTCGCCAACTCCGCCCGGCTTGATGCGGTTAGCACCATCCGGCAGATTAAATCACCCACCGAGGTGGATCATTACCAGCTTCGCCGCGTGATCGATGTCTACGTGCGGCCCCTGGGTGAGGATCTGGGCGCCATCGCGAATAGCATCGACCACATCATCGCAGGCACCACCGTCCAGAAGGGAACCAGCATCGCCCTGCGCGGCATGGTTCAAGGCATGCGGTCGTCCTTCACCAGCTTTGGGATTGGCCTGTCGCTGGCGGTGGTGCTGCTGTATTTGATCCTGGTGGCGCAGTTCCGCTCATTCATGGATCCATTCATCATCCTGATTGCCGTGCCGCCGGGCATTACCGGTGTGCTGCTGACCCTGTACTTTACCGACACCACGCTCAACGTCATGTCGCTGATGGGCATCGTGATGCTGGTAGGCATCGCGGTTTCAAACAGCATTTTGATTGTTGAATTCACGCGGCATCTGCGCGGTGAAGGCATGCCAGTGCGGGAGGCCGTGGCGCTGGCCTGCCGGGTGCGCTTGCGGCCGGTATTGATGACCTCGCTGGCCACCATCATCGGGCTGATGCCCATGGCCCTGAAACTCGGCGCGGGTAGTGAATCCTATGCGCCGCTGGCCCGGGCGATTCTGGGCGGTCTGGCGGTCTCGGTGACGCTCACCGTGTTTCTGGTGCCGGCAGCCTATCTGTTGGTTTATCGTGGCAAGGATGCTCAGCATGTTTAGAAGCGCACAGGCCGCGACGCGTGGGTCCGTTGTGCGCGGTTTCCTCAAGAGCCCGCCGGCCGCCGGTGGCTCCAACAGTGGAGGAACCGTTGCCGCCGCTGGTCGAAAAGCCGGCGTGTTCCTCAAGAGCTCCGCGCCGTGGTGGGACAGGCTTCAGCCTGTCACTAACTTGTCTAGCCGAAAAGCGGGCGTGTGCCGCAAGGGCTCCGCGCCCCTGGGCGGGACCAAACGCGAGCGGAACACTTTCCCGTGCGATCCGGAATCTCGTGCGCAAATCCAAATTCTCGCTCCTGTGTTATCAGCAAGTTCCAACGTGTTCCTCAGACGGGGTTTGCTCATGCTGGCGTGCGCGGCTGCGGCCTGGGCGCAACCGATGCGGCTGACCATCGCCGAAACCGAGAAGCTGGCCTTGCAAAACTACCCGCGCATCGCCGTGGCGCAGTTCACGGCCAAGGCCGCCGCGCAGGCCCCCATTGAACAGAGCAGCGCGTATCAGCCCTTGGTCAGCGGAAACCTTACGGGCGTGGGCGCGGATACGGGCAGCCGCCTGGCCGCCGGTACCCTGAACAATCCCGTGGTTTTCAACCGGATTGCCGCCGGGGTCACGGTCAGCCAGTACATCACCGATTTTGGGCGCACCCGCAGCCTGATCGATTCCGCCAAACTGCGTGCGCAGGCCCAGGACCAGAACGTGGAGCTCACCAAGGATCAGGCAGTGCTGCAGGCCGATCGCGCCTACTTTTCTCTGTTGCGCGCCAACTCCCTGCTCACCGTTTTCCGGGCCACCGTAGGCGCCCGGCAGTTGGTATCGGATCAAGTAATCGCGCTGGCCCAGAGCAAGTTGAAATCGGGTCTGGACGTCAGCTTCGCGAACGTAAATCTGGCGGACTCGCAACTGCAGTTGGCCTCCGCCGAAAACGAAGTGAAAGCCGCCGAAGCCGACCTCGCCACCGCGCTCGGTCTTCCTCTGCAACAGTCCTTCGAACTGCGGGAAGAAGCCATGCCTGGGGATCTTCCGCCGGATCTCCCTGCGTTGATCCAGAGCGCGATACAGAAACGCCCCGACCTGCAGAGCCTGCGCCTGGAGACCAGCGCCGCGAAACGGTTCACGGCCGCTGAGCGCGACCTGATCTTCCCCACCGTTTCGGCTGTAGGCGCGGTGGGCATAGTTCCGGCAGGTCAGGTCCAGATCCCCAGCCATTACGGGGCTGTCGGCGTCAACGTCAGCATCCCCATCTTTAACGGCGGTCTTTTCTCTGCCCGCCGTACCGAAGCCGAATACCGCGCCCAGGCCGCCGAACAGAACGCGCGCGATCTGGAGAACCGCATCACGCGGGATGTGAAGGTGGCTTATCTGAATGCCGTAACCGCGCATGAACGGCTGGCCCTGACCGCGCGTCTGCTGCAGCAAGCTCAACTGGGTCTGGACTTGGCGCAGACCCGCTACAACCTGGGCCTAAGTTCCATTGTGGAACTGAGCCAGGCGCAGCTCAACCTGACCGGCGCCCAGATCACCAACGGCAGCGCCAAGTACGACTATCAGGCGCAGCGCGTGGTTCTGAACTATCAGATCGGGAGCATTCGTTGACGCTCTTGCGGCATCTGCGGGAAGCGCTCACGCGGCCGTCCAGGATTGCCGTGCTGGCCGTGACCCCCTGGCCGGAAGATCGCGAATGCCTGCGCCAGGTAGCGTCCCGCACCGGCTGGGAAGTGGTGTCGGCGGCAAGCTCAGAAGAAGCGCTGGCAATCCTGAAAAAGCGCCCGATCCCCGTGATCCTGTGCGATCGCGATCTGCCCGGTACCGGCTGGCGCGATACCCTGGCGAAGTTTCTGGAGCCAGCCGCGGCCCGCTGCGTAGTGCTGATTTCAGCGGTCAACGACGAATACCTGCTGCGCGAAGTAGTGCACTTAGGCGGCTATGACGTGATTCTAAAACCGCTGCAGGAAGACCGCGTGGTCTCGGCAATTCAACTGGCGTTGAACTTCTGGTATCTGGGCCGGAACTGACTCTCTCCACCTCCGAACATCGCTTCCTTACGGGCCCAGAGGGCACCCCGGCTGGTTTTTCCGTGTGTGATTCAGCAAGCGGGGAAGTTCCGATAAACTGAAGGAGTTCCACTGAAGATTCGCGAGGTGATCTGCGGAAACTGGAAGACTCTGGCTGGCGGCTGGTTCGGACCTCGGGCGACCACCGCGTTTTCCGAAGCGACGACGGGCGAATTACGATCGTGTCCGGCAGACTCGGAGACGATGTCAGGCCCGGCACATACCGTGCGATTTTGAGGCAGACTGGAATCGAGGACGATAAAACATGACCCGCAAGTATTCGCTCGTAACAGAAAGTGGTCCGGCCGGCCTTAGCGCCTACGTACCCGAACTTTCGTCGATCTTGGTGACAGGCGAGTCTGCCGAGGAGCTCGGGACCCGCGCCGTAGAGGCAATCCGGATCTATTGGGACGTTCTTAGAACAGAGCGTTCGCCAACATCGGAACTGCTGGAAATCGAGGTCGACCTACCGGCCTGAACCGTGGTTGCCGGCCGGTGCGCGGTTAGCCACAACGGCAAGAAATCTGGTGCTCGCCGGTGGCCTTTCCGCGGTCCGTTAACTAACGGCTACCCGTTGTTACGTGTCCAGTTCACTAAGCAATCAACCCCTTCCGCATCGCATACAGCATCAGCTCCGGTAAATTATGCAGATTCAGCTTCTGCAACACCGCCTTCCGATGGCTCTCCACGGTATACGGACTCAAATTCAGCACAGCGGCAATATCCTTATTCGTTTTCCCCTCCGCCACCATCTGCAGCACTTCGCGCTCGCGGTTCGTCAACAGCTCATAGCTATCCTCGCCGCCCTGCTGCGCCAACTGCCGCATATAATCTTCCATCATCAACTTACTGATCGCCGGGCTAAAAAACGCCTTGCCCCCATGCACCGCGCGGATAGCGTTCACCAGGTCAGCTTCGTCCGAATCCTTCAACAGATACCCGCGCGCCCCCGCCTTCAGTGCCCGCAGCAGGTAGCTCTCATCGGCATGCATGCTTAAAATGATGATGCCGACGTCGGGCTGCTTCGCGCTGATCTGCCGCGCCGCTTCAATCCCGCTCAGGTTCGGCATGGCGATGTCCAGCAGGATCACGTCGGGGTGATGCTTCTCCGACAGATCCACCGTCTCCCGCCCATCGCGCGCCTCCGCCACCACTTGGAAACCCGGCTGCCGTTCCAGCAGCACCCTTAAGCCAGCCCGCAGCACGGTATGGTCGTCCGCCAACAAAATGCGAATCATTGAACCCTCAGGGCACCTGCTCCAACGGAAGCCCCACCGCTACCAGAGTCCCAAATCCCGGCTCCGATCTCACCTTGAACTCGCCCCCTAGCCCGGTCACCCGTTCCTCCATGCCCAGTAGTCCCAGGCCCTTCTCACGCGCGACGTTGAACCCTTTGCCATCGTCCTGCACCGATAACCGAACCCACTGCGAGTCCCGCCCCACAATAATCCGGACCGTACTTGCATGCGAATGCCGGGAGCAGTTTTGCAGCGCTTCCTGCACCAGCCGGAAGATGCAGGTCTTGTGCGTATCCGGCAGTTCGTCGAACGCTTCCTCGGCCGTCACCGCAACGCGCATCCCGGTCTGCCGCGAGACTTCGCGCGCCTGCCATTCCACCGCCGGCAGCAGCCCCAGATCGTCCAGCATGGACGGCCGCAGCAGCAGAGACATGTTGCGCACCACGTTCACGCTATTCCCCGCCAGGTGCCGGATAGCTTCCAAACTGGTCTTTACCTCTTCACTTGCCGACGCCGCCAC
>JBBQUE010000103.1:0-8142 GCA_038212805.1 Bryobacterales bacterium
ATCACGCCGTGGTTGCGCACCCGCAGGATGCCATCGCCGGTGACTTCACCCACCGTGACTGCGTCCAGGCCCCACTTGCGGAACACGGCGAAAACTTCCTCTTCACGGCCTTTTTCGGCTACCAGCAGCATGCGCTCCTGAGATTCCGAGAGCATGATCTCATCCGGCGTCATGCCGGTTTCACGCTGCGGGACCAGCTTTAGGTCAATCTCGATGCCGGTCCCGCCGCGCGCTCCCATTTCGCAGGTGGAGCAGGTCAGGCCCGCTGCGCCCATATCTTGAATACCCACGATAGCGCCGGTCTTCATGGCTTCCAGGCATGCTTCGAGCAGCAGCTTTTCCATGAACGGATCGCCCACCTGAACATTGGGGCGCTTCTGCTTCGATTCCTCAGTGAATTCGCCCGAGGCCATGGTGGCCCCGTGGATGCCGTCGCGCCCGGTTTTAGCGCCCACGTAGATCACCGGATTGCCAATGCCCGTGGCCTTTCCGTAGAAGATTTCATCGTGGCGGAAGATGCCGAGGGCGAAGACGTTCACCAGCGGATTGCCGCTATAGCAGATCTCAAAAACGCATTCGCCGCCGACGGTGGGGACGCCGAAGCAATTGCCATAGTGCGCGATGCCGCTAACCACGCCTTCAAGGATGCGGCGGTTGCGCGCCACATCGAGGGGTCCGAAGCGTAGGGCATCCAGGACCGCGATGGGCCGCGCGCCCATGGTGAAGATATCGCGCAGGATTCCGCCTACGCCCGTGGCCGCGCCTTGGAACGGTTCGATAAAACTGGGGTGGTTATGCGATTCGATCTTGAAGGCGATGGCCCAACCGCCGCCGATGTCGATGATGCCGGCGTTTTCTCCCGGACCTTGCAGCACGGTCTTGCCTTGCGTGGGCAGCTTTTTCAGATGCAGGCGGGAGCTTTTGTAGGAACAATGCTCACTCCACATGACGCTGAAAATACCAATTTCTGTGCTGGAGGGTTCGCGGCCGAGCAGGGAAAGGACTTTTTGATATTCGGATGGGATAAGAGTGGAACTCATGAGGAGACAGCGGTAAGGGCGGCGGCCACCGATTGCAGAATTACCAGGCCGTCGGTGGAGCCCATTAGCGGTTCGGTGGCGCGCTCAGGGTGGGGCATCATGCCCATCACGTTGCGGTTTTCATTCAGGATCCCGGCGATATCGTGGGCGGAGCCGTTGGGGTTATCCAGGTAGCGGAAGAGCACGCGGTCTTCATCCTTGAGCTGGTCCAGAGTACGGTCCGGAGCCACGTAGCAGCCCTCGCCGTGGGCGACGGGCATATGCAGGATCTGACCTTTTTGGGCGTGCGCGGTGAAGGGCGACTGCGTGGTTTCAACGCGCAGACCGACTTCGCGGCAGACAAATTTCAGGCCGGCATTGCGGATGAGCGCGCCCGGCAGGAGGCCAGCTTCGGTGAGGACCTGGAAACCGTTGCAGATGCCGAGGACCAAGCCACCGTCAGCAGCAAAGCGCTTCACGGCTTGGATGACGGGCGAGAAGCGGGCGATGGCCCCGCAGCGCAGGTAGTCTCCGTAGGAAAAGCCACCCGGGAGAATTACTGCGTCCAGGTTGGCGGGGAGAGCGGAATCGTGGTGCCAGACAAATTCGGCCGATTGGCCAAGGTTGTGAGACACCGCATACCACGCATCGTGATCGCAATTGCTGCCGGGGAAGACTATGACGCCGAATTTCATGCGAAGCTCCAGTGTAACGCGAAGGATCGCATGCCTGATTCGATCGTGATTCCGTTTTCATTCGCGCAGTGCGGCCGAAGTCCGTCTAGGCCGGGCTCGCATGGTTGAGGGCGTACAAAGCTGGGCGCGATTTTAGTAGGAGAGGAGCGCGATTCCGTCAGCGGCCAAGATTGCCCGATCAAACGTCTATTGGGCCGCTGACATTAAGCTTCCGGCTGGCCAGTCCCCTACGCAACCGTGACGGCGGCTTTCTTGCGGGTGGCGCGGCGCTTTTCGGCGGGCGGCTGACGGTCGCTCTTTTTCAAGTTTGGCATGACAATCGACAGTACGAATTTCTTCTCACCGTGGTCGTCGAATTTGATGACGATGTGCTCCTCGTTGCAGGAGACAACGGATCCTAGTCCGTACTTGGTGTGTTCAATCTGCGAGCCTTGAGCGAAAGCTGGTTTAATTGCCATGGATGGACTTGTTCACGCCTCTAAAAGTATGGTAACATTTCAACCCGAGTTTGTCGAATAGCGTGGTATAGTGCTCAACAATGCTCACCCCCGACCAGCAGCGCATGGACGCGATCTCGGATGCGTTGGCGAAGCTCATTCGCAAGCAGGATGAGCTCTCGGCGCGTTTGGGGCGGATTGAGCACACGCTGCAGTTGGGTTCTCCTCCGCTCCCGGTGCCCTCGCCGGCGCCTGCGCTTCCTCCGCCGATTTACATCACACCCGAGGTCGCGCCCGCGGTGGCTGACCCAAGCTATCCTTTGGCAGCAGCCATTCCGCCGCCTCTGCCGCCCGTGCCTCCACCCTTGCCGCCCCCCCAGCAGGGCCTGGAATCGAATATTGGCCTGACGGTGATGAATCGCCTGGGTGCCCTGACTCTGGTGCTGGGAATCGCGTTCCTTTTTAAAGGGGCGGTGGATAACAACTGGATCGGACCTAGCGGACGGGTGATGCTGGCGCTGTTGGCTGGCTTCGCCACCATCGGAGGCGCGGACCTGTTCTTCCGGCGCGGGCAAAGAGTTTTCGCCCAGGGTCTAACGGCCGCGGGGGCATCTATTCTTTACATTGCGCTGTATTCGGCCTTCGGGTTGTATCACCTGATCCCACAGGAGATCGCGTTCATCTCGCTGGTGGCGATCACCGGTTTGACGGCGGCGTTGGCCTTGCGCTACGACTCCCTGGCGATTTCCGCTCTGGCGCTGATAAGCGGTTACCTGACGCTGCTGCTACTGAACACGGGCGAAGACCGTCCGGTTTTCCTGTTCGCCTACCTGCTGTTACTGGCCGCGGGAGCGATGGCGATGGCGCGCATGAAGGCGTGGCGGGTGTTGGAACTGCTCAGTTTCGTGCCCACGGTGCTGCTGTTTTTCGTCTGGTACAACGCTCACTTTCAACCGGAGAAGCACCTGATCGCGGTGGTATTCCTGGCCGCCTTCTACGCACTTTACGCGAACACTTCTATTCCTGTCCTGTTCTTTATGACGCAGTTTTTCGTGGCGCTGGATCTGGGCGCGGTGGAACAAAAGTCCCCCGAAGTTTACTTCCCGCTGGCGATTGGGGTGGCGGTGGCCGGACTGGCCATGGGGGATTCCAAGCGCTGGCGCACCGCGGTGACGGTGGCGTTTGGATCGTTCTGGTTGGTATCGGGCTGGATCGCCGCGCTCCTCATCAAAAGCGGCCACGAACCCGGACCGTTCATCCCGTATTTCACCTTAGGCTATGCGTTGTTTCTGGCTTGGACACCGTGGTGGCTACTGGTGCGGCGGCAGGCGGCGCGGGCATATGACATGGCGGTGCTGGCGCTGAATCCGGTGGTGTATTTCGGCATTGCGTACTGGCTGCTGAATCCGGATCATCATCAGTGGATGGGGTTGTTCGCGGTGGGTTTGGCGGCGGTGCAGTTGGGCTTAGGGTACGAACTCTGGCGCAGACAAGCCCCTGAGGCGCGTTCCCTGCTCCCTGTACTGCTATCGATTGGCGTGACGGTAGGGTTCCTGACTTTGGCCGCGCCGCTGCAATTCAGCGCGTGGAGAATTACCATGGCGTGGGCGCTGGAAGGGGCGGCGCTGAGCTGGATCGGGTCGAAATTCAACGAGCGCCGGATGGTGTGGGCGAGCACGGCGCTGTTTGTGCTTACCGTCTTCCGGCTGGTGACGCTGGATGCCTGGATCTACCCGCCCCCGGTGCCGTATTCCGTGATCTTCAACGACCGGTTCTTTACCTTCGCGCTTTCGGCAGTCTGCCTGTGGCTGGCTGCGCTGTGGTTGGAGCGCGAGGCAGGACTGCGGCTGGCAGCTTACATCGGCGGGCATTTCGTGATGCTGTGGGCGCTGACGCAGGAAGTGCTGGGGTGGGTGGCGCGTTCGGCGGATCACGAGAACGTGGTGAGCGTGGAAACCATTTCCGTCTCCATTCTTTATGCGCTCTATGCGGTTTTGTTCATCGGCATGGGAGTAGCGACGCGCTCCGTGGTGAACCGGATTGCGGGGCTGGGGCTGATTGGCGTGGTGGTGTTGAAACTATATCTGTTCGACGTCTGGCAGTTGGGCCTGGCTTACCGGACGATCGCGTTCGTCGCGCTGGGTGTGCTGCTGTTATCCACGTCGTTCTTATACTCGCGTTACCGTGGACAGATAAGCGGATGGTTGAAGAAGGACGATGCGCCCCAGGCATAGGCTTTGGCTAAGTTTGGCGCTGGCCGCGACACTGCGGGCGGATTTTGATCCGGCGGTGTGGCGGGTACGCCGGAAGATCGTGCTGGAGGGCGGGCCGGGACTGGCGCGGATTCAGCCGGATGCGGCGCTGTATCGCGGATCGAGAGCGCAGTTGGCGGACCTGCGGGTGGTCCGCAATGGACTGGATGTTCCTTACCGGATCGACACCCTGCGCGGGGCTCATGAGTTGCGCGAGGTGCAGGCGGCGATTCTGGATCAGGCGGCGGTTCCCGGGACAGGCGTGGAGCTCACGTTAGAGACGCAATCCGACAGCCGGCATGACCGCGTGCGGCTGGCGACGCCACTCAAAGATTTCCGCCGGCGAGTGCGGATTGAAACCAGTGACGACCGCAAGCAGTGGGCCGTGGCGCGGGCGGATGGGTCTATTTTCGATGTGTCGGATACGGATCGTCCAGCGGCGGATTTGACGGTGACCTATCCGGTTTCCACGCGGCGCTACGTGCGCGTGACGGTGCTTGGGTGGACGGATGCCAAGGCCATCACGGCGGCATGGCTGAGCCACTACGATCAACGGCCGGAGCGGCGTGCGGTGGTGGCGGTGAACGAGCATCCACAGGCCGTGGGCGATAACACTGCGCAGACCACGCTGATCACGTGGGACCTGGGTTTTCAGGGAACGCCGCATGATACGGTGCAGTTTCAAATTGCGCCGGGGGTATTCTCACGGGCGGTGGAGATTGAGAGCAGCGCGGATGGGCAGCAATGGACCCAGGCGGGGAGCGGTACCATTACGCGCGAAGTTCTGCATGTCTCTTTTCCGGAACAATGGGACCGGTATCTGAGGATTCGAATCTTCAATCGGGACGACCGTCCGCTGGGGATTGAGAAGCTGCGGCTGGAAGCGCTGGTGCGGTATTTCCTGTTCCGCGCGGAGGATGCCGGGCCGTATTGGTTGTACTACGGCAATGCCGGGGCGCGGGCCCCGTCATACGATCTGGCCGGGCTTACGGGCGAGACCCTGAGCGCCGCCACGCTGGGCGGCGAGGAGCCGAATCCGGACTACAAAGCGCCTACGAAACCGGTGAGTGAGCAGAATCCGGCGCTGCTTTATGGCGTGCTGGGGTTGGCGATTCTGGGCATGGGATACCTGACGGTCCGCTTTTTGAAGACCGTCAGGAGCGATGCGGGCTAATTACTTCTTCGGCTGTTGGATGGTGATGTTGCGGTAGCGGATGACGCCGTGATGGTCGCCTTGCAGGAAGAACGGGCCGGGTTCACTTTCGTTGCTATCGAGCGCGCCGCCTGTGGGGCCGGGCACTTCCACGTTGTCGTGAATTTTGACGCCATCGCGGAGCACGGTAAGATAGCGGCCCACGAAGGTGATGTCGAAGGTGCTCCACTCGCCGAGTTTCCTGCCGGGTGAGGCGGGGGCGAAGTGCCCGTACAGCGCGCCCATTTCGTGGGACGGATTGCTGCCGCCTTCCGTGCCCACCTGGATCTCATACCGGCCGCGCAGATAGATGCCGCTGTTGCCGCCTTCCGGGCAGTTGACCTCAATGTGCAGCTTGAAATCCTGGAACTTCCCCACGGTTCTCAGGTTGGCTGAGTGGGAGTTGTGCTGGCCGTCCACGACGGGGTTGTCGTTCACCAGTTCGCCGTCGCGTGCGATCCACTTGTTGGGGGCGGTGCCGAGGGGTTCCCATCCGGCCAGATCCTTGCCGTTGAAGATGGCTTTGGGAGCGGTCCAGGCTTTGGGCATGGGGCGCTTCAAGGCGGGCGCGCGGACTCCGGATACCTTTGGGCCAGCGGCGTCGCCCTGCTTTTCAACTCCGGTGAGTTTGTCGCCAGCGGTGGTGAGATCCCAGGTGGTGACGGGATTGCGGGCGGTGGCTTCGGCCAGGGTCAGGATCAGATGGCCGCCTTCGGTTTTTGCGGCAAGCAGAGGACGCGCCGCGCCGCCGCGAGGTTGAAACTGCCCGGTAAGCGCACCATCTTTTTCCACGACTTCCAGCCACTGTGGGTAGGGGGTGCCGGTTTGCGGCTGCAGAGTAAGATCCCAGCGGCCCGCGAATGGGCTGTGCTGGGCGTAGGCGGATGTCATGAACGCGGACATCAGGATGGACGAGAGATAAAGTTTCTTCACTGGAGATTAGTTTAGCGGTATGAGCGGGACGTGAACTTTTGCGATCTCAATTCGGGTTGTTCAGTTCGGTGGGCGTTTTTGGGGGAGGCTTCGGCTTTTGGCTGGCTGCCGCTTTGCGGATCGCGTCCACGTCGGCAAGGTCTTGCGGCCGTCCTGACGCAAGTTTGGAAGCGATGAGATCGCTTGCGGAAATGGCCGGAAGGAGATCGAAGCCATTCGGATCGCGCCCAAAGCGAAAGAAACTGTTGCGGCCGGTGAAATCTTCCGGGCGGATGCCTTGAAGCGGTGCGCCGAAGCCGGCAAGCGCGGCATAGGTCGCCTGCGCGTTCTCGGGGTCCGCTTTTATGAAAAGGTCCATGTCGTTCGTAAAGCGGGGCTGCGCGGGATAGATAACCGCGAAGCCGCCCACAACCAGGTATTGAACGCCATGGACATGGAAGGCGGACAAAAGGTCTTTGTAGCCTTGGTATATCAGGCTCGATTTTCCATCCCTTGAGCGCATAGGCGGTCTCGATCATTGCTTCAACCGCGTCCGGCCGTTCATGCGCGGGCCGACCCCGAACGGCTGGCCGAACAAATACCAAACCTCAGGGAAGCTGAACGCCTCCAAGTGTCCCCGGACACACTCACCTGTCGCGTGGATCGCGGCGGGCCGGTGCTGCTTTCGTTTTTCGGTGGGCTTGATCTGGGGCAGGTGGCCGCGCCTGAAACAACCGCTGACACCCTTTTACGGGTAGCCTCGTTGCTGGATTTGGCTGGAACCAAGGCCGCCGTGATCCAGAAACGGGTCGAAGTGAAAGACTACCTGGATATTGCCGCCATCCTGCAGCACGGAATTGATTTGCCAACAATCCTCGCGGCGGGTACCGTGGTCTACGGCCGCAAGTTCAACCCGCTTATCACGCTGAAAGCTCTGGCGTTTTTTGAAGACGTGCCCGCGCTGCCACTGGAAACGCGGGCGCTGCTGGGTGGTGCTGTTGAAACCGTTGATGTGGCCAAGCTGCCGGTGCTGACGCCATACGCAAAGCGGAATAATGGCATGAAGCCATGAAGCCCTTACCAGAAACGCCGGAATTGCTCACGGTCGCTGAACGTGTGGTGTGGTTCAAGCCGCCACGGGAAACGCTCACCGATCCGGTTCACTTCCTCGCGCATGTGAATGACCTACGGAACAGTTGAGGACTTACGCGCCCTTGATGGCGTCATCGGGCCGGACGAATTTAGGGAAGCACTGGAGAACGCGCCGCCCGGTGTGTTCGATGGCCGGTCTTGGGCTTACTGGAATCTGAAGTGTGGCCGCTCGCCCGCGCCGCCGTTGCCTGTGCGCCGTGGGCTGCTGTGCTAACGGTGCGCCAGGATAAGCCTGGCTTGGTCCAAAGAACAAGCGATAAGCCGGATATCGGCTCTCAATCATCTGGCGGACTCCGTCGTGTTCAATCAATTTGCCTCGATCCGCTGCGGCGAGGCCCCTATCGACTTCGCGTAAAAACCACTCGTCATCGTGCAGGAGCCGTTCCACCGCCTCTTGCACAAGCGTTTCCACCGGGTGGCCTTACGCTGCAGCCATGCGCGAAAGGTTATTTTGTTGATCGGGGAGTAATTGCACTTTCATGG
>JBBQUE010000104.1:0-8022 GCA_038212805.1 Bryobacterales bacterium
ATCCTGTTGACCATTGTCCCCTTCCGCCTGCTGACCACGTGGTCACAGGGTTCGCTTTCAATCGGCGGCGGAGGTCTGCTGCGCCAGCGTTTGCTGGTGGGCGCGATGAAGCTGAATCCGGAAGAGATGCGGCGCGAAGGCGCGGGACAGTTGCTGGGCCGCGTGATTGAATCCGAAGTGGTGGAATTATTGGCGCTCTCCGGCGGATTGGCGGCGGGGCTGGCCTGCTTCGAATCCCTGGTGGCGGCGGTGGTGCTGGGTTTGGGAGCCGGGGGCGCGGGACATGTCTTGCTATTCATCGCGTGGATCGCGCTGGCGGTTACATTGGCTTGGCGCTACAGCGTGGCGCGCGCGGCCTGGACCCAAAGCCGCTTGTCCATGACGCACAAGCTGGTGGAGAACATGACCGGCCATCGCACGCGTTTGACCCAGGAATCGCCCGCGCAGTGGCATCGAGCAGAGGATAGCGCGTTGGATGAATATCTCCGGCTCTCGGCGCGCATGGACCACGCCAACCTGCTGTTGACGGCGCTGGTGCCGAGGGGTTGGTTGCTGCTGGGAATCGCGGGACTGGGGCCGGCCTTCCTGGCGGCGCACTCATCGCCTACCGCGCTGGCGGTGGGGCTGGGCGGCGTGATTCTGGCATGGCAATCGCTGCGCCGTTTCGTGGCGGGTGCGGGACAGTTAGCGGGCGCGGGTATTTCCTGGAAACAAGTGGCTCCGTTATTTCATGCGGCCGCGCGGGTGGAAGAAAGCGGCGCATCAGCCATGGCAAACGTGGTTTCAGAGCATGCCACGGTGCTGGAAGCGCAGGACGTGGGCTTCCGGTATCAAGACCGTGGCGAACCGGTGTTGCGGGGCGTGGATCTGCAAATCAAGCAGGGCGACTGGCTGCTGCTCGAAGGTTCGTCAGGCGGCGGCAAGAGCACGCTGGCGTCGCTGTTGGCTGGGCTGCGCGTGCCGGGGTCGGGCCTGCTATTGGCTGGGGGCCTGGATCGGCAAACGTTGGGAAGCCGCGGATGGCAGCGGCGGATGGCGTGCGCTCCGCAATATCATGAAAACCACGTTTTTTCAGCCACGTTTCATTTCAACCTGCTGATGGGAAGGCACTGGCCGCCCACGCAGGCTGATATCGTCGAGGCGCAGGAGATTTGTTGCGAACTTGGACTGGGTCCGCTGCTGGAACGGATGCCGGCCGGGATGGACCAGATGGTGGGGGAATCGGGCTGGCAGTTGTCCCAGGGTGAACGCAGCCGCATGTACATTGCCCGGGCGCTGTTGCAGGGTGGCGAGATGGTTATCCTGGATGAGAGTTTCGCCGCGCTGGACCCGGAAACGCTCCGGCAGGCGCTGGAATGCGTGCTGCGCAGATCGCGCACGTTGTTGGTGGTAGCGCACCCATAGAGGAGAACAGATGCAAGACAAAATTGACCTCGCTGTGGAATTGCACGATCGCGCGGCGGATCTACAGGACGCTCAAAAGTTTGGTGAGGCGTACAAGCTCTGCGCCGAGGCCCTGCGGCTGATGCAGGAAGCAGATCCCGATTCGCCTGACATGGCCAACATGTTGAACACGTTTGGGTCCCTGCAGGAATCCCTGGGGAACTACACGGGCGCGGTGGAATCGTCGCGCAAGGCCATCGAGATCATGGACCGGGTGGGCCACCTGATTGAAGGCGACGACGGCCCTGTGATTCACATCCGTGCACTACTGCAACTGGGCGCGGCCTATCGAGGGCTGGGGCGATACCGGGAGGCTGAACCGGGGCTCTTGCGGGCCTTGTCGCTAGCCGAAACCGCGTTCGGGCCGGACGCCATGCAGACTGCCTCGGCCTGCAACAATCTGGCTATTCTTTATAAATTCACCGGGCGGTTCGACGAGGCTGAGGCCCTGTATCATCGCGCGCTGGCGGCGGCCGTGCGCAGCTATGGCGAGGATCATTGGGAGGCTTCCGGGATCTATCACAATCTGGGCGGGCTGGAACATTCGCGAGGCCGGTTTGACCGGGCCGAACCGTGGGCGCGCAAGGGCTATGAGATTCGCCTGAAAGCTTTTGGGCCGGAGCATCCGGACACCGCCGCGGACGCTGCCGGGTTGGCCGCGATTCTGGACGGGCTGGAACGGTATGACGAATCGCTGCCGCTCTACCGCCAGGCCATTGAGGTTTTTGAACGGATCTACGGTCCGGAACATTACGAGATCGCGCTGAACCTGAGTAACCTGGCGGCGCTGCATGCGGCGCGCGGGGAAACCCAAACGGCGGAGCGGCTCTACCGGCAGTCGCTGGCAATGGAAGAGAAAGTGATCGGCGCGGACCACCCGGATACCGCGCTCACGGCGTGCAACCTGGGTGTTCTGCTCAAGGAGGAGCAGCGCTTTGTGGAAGCAAATGAGCTTTTCAAACGCGCGCTGCGCAGTTTTGAGCAGACTCTGGAACCCGCCCATCCCCGGATCGTGATGTGCCGGAAGGAGTTGGCTTCCTGCAAATAAACCTCGAGGAATCCATGCAGCAGGCAGACCGGAAACCCTTGACGTTGCGGCTGGGCCGTGAACCGGCTGCGGATGAACTTCCCACTGCCTGGCGGGCTTTTATCCGTTACCGCGGCGACCTTCCCCACGGCGAGATGGAACGGCTTTGTATTATAGGGTGGTCTGCCGGTTCTGGCTCACTTGCGGAACGCTAGCGCCGTGGTTCGGTGGTATCCTGCCCAGTGACATGCACAGATCTATTTCTCTATTGTTTCTAATTGGTTACGGTGCATTCGCCCAGACTCCGGTAATCACTTCGGTGGTGGGGGCGGCCAGTTTTGCCGCGGTCCCGGCCGCTGCGGGAAGCCTGATCACCATTTTCGGATTCAACTTGGTAGCGAATGCCGCCATGGATACGATCGCGCCCTCCGCGCCGTTGCCCACTACCCTAAAGGGAGTGAGCGTGAGGATAGGCAATGTGTCCGCGCCGCTGCAATACATTTCCTCCCAACAGATCAACGTTCAGGTGCCTTGGGAAGTGGCTGGCGCAGGCCAGGCCGCACTCACGGTGACCGTGAACGGCGTCACCAGCGCCAGCCTGGATCTCGCCATCGCGGTCGTCTCGCCCCAAACTTTCGGCGTATTCCCTGCTGCCACGCGCGCTTATACTGCCGTGCGGCAAGGCGAATACATGGCCATCTATTGCACCGGCCTGGGCGACCTTGCCACTAAGCCGCCGGCTTCCGGAGCCTTCTCGCAGGGGCCGTCCGCGCCGGTGAAAGCCGCCGTCACCGTAACCATTGGAGGCATGGCCGCCACCACCGCATTCGCCGGGCTGGCACCGTCGGAACTGCTGGGTTACGATTCCGTGGGGCTATACGAAGTAGACGTGCTGGTTCCTGGAAACGCCCCTACCGGAAACGCCGTGCCGGTGGTGGTAACGGCCGCCGGCATTGCCGCAAATCCCATTCTGGCCGCCATCGCCCCCAGTAGCCCCGCGCAAGTGCTGTACCAGTGGACCCAACTGGGCGCAAACGGCTTGGCGGCGAAAGCCATCACCGGCACTGCCGTCTGCCCCATGCTGAAACTGAATGGGACCGATACCGCCATGACGCCGCGGGCGATGCCGTCTCTACCCTTCTATCCGGTGCTCTCCTGCGAACTGGTGCTTCCCGCCTCCACCACGTCCGCCAGCATCAACGGCGCTGCCTTGCCGCTGCTGAATCCCAATGCAACGCGCGTTGCCATCATCGGCGATACGGGTTGCCGGCTGGACGCCGCCCGAAGTCAGGCGTGCAACGATCCGGCGGAGTGGCCCACGGCGATTACCGCCGCTTCCGCCGCCGCCAGCAGCCCGGACGCCGTGATCCAACTGGGCGACCTGCATTATCGTGAGGCCCCCTGTCCGGCGGGAAATGCCGGCTGCCAGGGTAGCCCGTGGGGCTTTAACTGGGCTGCCTGGAACGCGGACTTCTTCGCCGTCATGACGCCCATTTTTCAGGCCGCCCCCATGGTTTTGCTGCGCGGCAACCATGAAATGTGCTCCCGGGCGGGCGAGGGCTGGTTCCGCTTCCTGGACACGCGGCCCTACACGCCGGTCTGCAATCTTTATACCGATCCCTACACGGTCCAAGTGGGCCCCACGCAGTTCTTCGTGATGGATTCCTCCGAAGCCACCGACACCACGGCCAACCCCGCGGTTGTGGACAAATACCGGCGGCAGTTCGACTTGCTGAAGCAAGTGGTTACGCCCAACACCTGGATCATGATGCACCACCCGATGTGGGGCTTCGACAGCACCGGCACGCGCAATCTATCACTGCAAACCGCTTCCGGTAACAGCCTCCCGGAGGGCGTTCAGCTGGCGCTGGCCGGCCACATCCACGTATTTCAGACGCTGAACTTCGCACCCGCCCGGACCCCCCAAATGATAGCCGGTAATGGGGGCGATGTCCTGCAGGCCTATGCCGCCACCGTGACCGATTTCAACGGACGCCAGATCGGCAATGCCACCGTTACCGGGAGCGCTCTCTATAAGGATTTCGGCTTCACCACCATGGATTGGACGGGCGATTCCTGGACGGCCATCGCCCGAGACGTCTTTGGCGCGGCCGTCACGACATGCAAGGTGGGCGGCGGAACGATCCAGTGCAAATAACGGAAACCTAAAATGCGGGGGGGGGGGAACAAATGCGAGATCTTTGCGGTAGATAGTCGCGTAGGCCGACAAAAACCATAACCGCTCAGCACCATTTTCCACTTCTGGAGGCCTTTTTTCGCTTGCGGACGGGCTTCCGCCCAGACCGATTCACCCCCACTTCTTACGCAGCGCCGGGAATTCTAAATTTTCCGGAGGCGCACTCCTGATCTTGGAGAAACCCGTGGCTAATCGGTCGCGCTTACTCGGGGTGCAATGGCACCCTATGGAGGGCAGTAACTTACTTGATTTACCAAGATCTTACTTCCGCCTGAAGCGGTAACCTTGGTAAGCGAAGTAAATTATTACGCTTACTTGCTCCCGCCCATGGCGGAGGGAAGAAGGGGGACTGATTCTAATCCGAGTCGATGGAGACGACGCGGATCTTTTTCGTGCGATGAATAGCGGAAGTGAGCTTCTCTGAGGTGATAAGTTCCTCGCAACCTGTGAGCGACGCGATTACTACGTGAATGGCGTCGAGCGCCGAAAGTCCTGAGCGACAAGCCTCGTCGAACGCTTCGTGGAGATGTGCTTGATCAAAAGCGATCCAGGTGCTTACCGAAGAAAAGAAGGCTTCATAGAAACGGACTTCGGCGATATGCCCAAAATAAGTAGGCTTTGGAATCGTTTCGATCTTTACGTAATCACTAGAGACAAATTCACGAACGGTCGTGTCGGAAAGTATCTCAAAAGCACGCTGGGCAAGCCTTCCCTTTCCGCGTGCAGCGGCGATGAGTACGCCGGAATCGATGTAGGTTCGTTTCAACTTTCAGGCTCGACCCGGATACCTCTTCGATCCTGAATTTCCTGCCGAAGCTCTTCATCGCTCAGCAGTGGGAGTCCCGAGGCAACAATTTCCTGTCGAAGCTGCTCATAGCGTAGAGATGAAGAAGCTCCGTTTATCGACGGCGTCTGGGGCAGCACAATGCGGTAACCTTCGAAATTAGCGAGTAGCGGAGCGTGGGTCGTAATCGATACCGTCCCAAGCGCGACGAGGCCTGTTGCAATAAACCGTCGCACGGGTAGTGCATTGGTCGAAAAAGAAACGCTGTCCACTCTTGCTGAGGGCTCGCGATACTGATTCTCAGCGCTGATGAAGGGATTGCTCTGCGTCAGGTTGTTCGCCAACTTGGTAATGTCCAAGTCTATTGTCATGGTATCTCCGGGTTGAACTCTTTGCCGTAATAATGCTTCCTGCGAATCCACTTGAAGCCTTCGTGCTTCGTTATGGCGGCTATCTCAATTGGACCACCGACACTTGGTGGACCAGGCTTGAAGTGTGAAAACATTACCGCACTGTGAACAAGCCATTCGGCTAAATCGACGGCATCTTGGATTGGCATCGGGGCGAACACCAGCGGGGCTTGCAGATTGTTCCGCAAATGATTTACGAGCTGTTCCAAATCGGTCTGCGCTGGGGGAGGCTGAATAGCCGCACCGAGCACCTGCGGCAGTAGTGGACTAAAGCCGAGGACAAGCCGTGCGGTGGATTCACCGTCGCCACCCCAACTGATGCCAACATCCCCTTTCGCACGCAAGAGCTTAGGCTCTATTCGAACTCCTTTTTCAATCCCGGTCAGCCAGCCTTCTCCCAAACTGTCACCGGCAGAATATCCACCGATCATCAGGCCAAGGGTCGGCTTCGGCAAATTCGCAGGCAGCAATTCAACGTGGGTCATTAAGAAGTCGAGTAGGAGTTTCGCTACGTTCTCCACCGCGTAAGTGTCGAGATCGAAGTCCTTGACTTCACAATTTGTAAGGGCTTTCCTGAAATCCTTCAGGAGTGTCGAAATCGAAGCGCTCCCAATGCTGCCCGAGCCGTAGGCGACGCATCCGATCGGCTGGCCCTTGTACAGGTTCGCGATCTTGTTTGCATTGTTGTACACGTTGAGCGCGCCGACGGTTATCTGGTCCGGGCTCGTGCCAGGCATCATTAACGTCAGGGTTGACGCGCTATCGGCCGCTAGGACGATCCCATCGTGAACGCTTATCAGGATTCCTATGCTCATGTTTTGCCTGCCCTCAGTGCGTCCTCCACCAGCTGATCCCCTGTAACGAATCCTTCTAATCATATCGGACAAGAGGGCTAAATCCCAAAGGAACCCTCAGAAAACCGGAGGGCGGTCCCGGAGGTTGAGTTCCGACGCCTTTGTGCGGTCTATCCGTGTCCGATAGAATCTGTTATCTTACGCGAAGGAGTAGTGTAAACGCGTGGAGCGCAAAGGTTTCCGGGCGATCTTGAACGACGATTCTGGCAGGACTGGGAGCGGTCCTAAACAGGGCAATAACTTACTTGACTTATCAAGGTCTGACTTCCGCCTGAAGCGCTAACCCTGGTAAGCGAAGTAAGTTATTGCCCTATGGAGAGTTGGTGGGCCTGGCTTTTCGCCAATACCAAATGAAAACGGCGGCGTTGGTACGCCGCCGTTCGTTTAATCTTGGGACCCCAAGAACCGGAGCCCAGATCAATTCAAACCTTATTTCACGTCAAAGCGGTCCAGGTTCATCACCTTCGTCCAGGCCTTCGCAAAGTCCTGATCGAATTTGTTTTTCCCGTCTGCCGCGGCGTATACTTCCGCCACAGAGCGCAACTCGGAATTCGAGCCAAACGCCAAGTCAACGGGGGTTGCCGTCCACTTGACCTGACCGGTCTTTTGATCGACACCCTCATAGAGGCCCTCCGACTTCGCGGAGTTTCTCCACTTGATGTCCATGTCGAGCAAGTTCACGAAAAAGTCGTTGCTCAATGTTCCGGGCTGACTTGTGAACACGCCTTGTGCGGATTGTCCGGCATTGGCGTTCAGGGAACGCATGCCGCCAACCAGAACCGACATCTCGGGAACCGTGAGGGTCAACAACTTCGCACGATCCACCAGCATCTCCGCGGGCGACATGCGCTGGCCGTTACGGTAGTAGTTGCGGAAACCATCCGCAGCCGGTTCCAGAAACGCGAAAGACACTACGTCGGTCTGAGCCTGGGACGCATCCACACGGCCAGGTGTGAAGGGCACTTGCACGTTTCGCCCTGCATTCTTCGCAGCCTGCTCGATAGCGGCGCTGCCACCCAGAACAATCAGGTCGGCCATGGAAATCTTCTTTCCGCCAGACTGTGCGCCGTTGAAGTCCTGCTGGATTTTCTCCAGACGCGGTAAAACTTTGGCCAAGCCAGCCGGATCGTTTACTTCCCAATCCTTCTCGGGAGCAAGCCGGAGACGCCCACCATTCGCGCCACCGCGCATGTCGGTGCCGCGGAACGAAGCAGCCGATGCCAGGCCGTCCGAACCAGTTCGGTTACAGTCAGCCCTGAACCAAGGATCTTGGCTTTCAACGCCGTAATGTCCTTTGCATCCACCAT
>JBBQUE010000105.1:0-8017 GCA_038212805.1 Bryobacterales bacterium
CGATCGCCTTCGTCACATCACCTGAAAATTTGATGCCGCCATCGGAGATCAACGGAACCCCCGCGGCCCGGGTCGCGCGCGCACATTCCGCAATCGCAGTAACCTGGGGAACGCCCGCTCCGCTAACGATCCGCGTGGTGCAAATGGAACCCGGCCCGATCCCCACCTTCACCCCATCCGCGCCTAAATCGATCAGATCGCGCGCGCCTTCGTAACTCGCCACGTTCCCGGCAATCAACTGGACGTTGGGCAGATGCTTTTTAATATTTGCCAACGCGTCCATCACCCGTTCGCTGTGCCCGTGCGCCGAATCCAACACCAGCACGTCCACCTTCATCCGCACCAGTTCCTGCGCCCGTTCCAGGTAATCGCCGGTAGAGCCCAGCGCCGCGCCCACCCGCAGCCGGCCCTGCGCATCCTTGGCGGCATTCGGATACTTCAGCTTTTTCTGAATATCTTTCACCGTGATCAAACCCTTCAGCATGTAGTGGTCGTCCACTACCAGCAGTTTCTCTACCCGGTGCTTGTGCAGAATCTGCTCCGCCTCATCCAGCGTGGTCCCTACCGCAACCGTGATCAGGTTGTCCTTTGTCATTACCTGCGAAATCGGCAGGTCGAAGCGCGTTTCAAAGCGCAGGTCGCGATTGGTCAGAATGCCCACCAGCTTGCCATCCCGCGTCACCGGCACGCCCGAAATCCGGTAGTTCCGCATAAGTTCCAGCGCGTCGGCGATTTTCTTGTCCGGATGAATCGTGATGGGGTCCACAATCATGCCGCTTTCACTGCGCTTTACCCGGTCCACCTCCTCGGCCTGCCGCTCCACCGTCATGTTTCGATGGATGAAGCCGATGCCACCCTGCTGCGCCAGTGCGATCGCCAGGTGCGATTCGGTCACCGTATCCATCGCGGAACTCACGATGGGGATGTTCACCGCAATATTGCGCGTAACCAGGGTGCGGGTGTCGGCGTTAGCGGGCAGCACCGCACTGCGCGCCGGCTGCAGCAGCACATCGTCAAAAGTCAGGCCTTCCGGGATGAATTCAGGAATCATTGGTTCATACCATTATTGCGCCATTATTGTGCCATCATTGTGAACCAACGGGGGCCGGGCATCTTAGGCGGGTGATCATGAGGGGCATGGACGCCTCCGGCACCGGCGCTGGTACCAGCGCGCTCATCCGCGCGGGCCTGTGATCCGCCGTTCGCGAATCCATTCTCGGTTTCCGGCATGACGTTATTGAGGGCAATTTAGATCGCGCCATCATCCTGCTGGCCATTCCCATGGTGCTGGAGATGTGTATGGAATCGCCGTTTGGCGTGGTAGACCGTGAAGCGAGCTTTATCGGAGCTGGCGGTGGCACGAGGGGCAAAAGAGGCCGCCATCTCTATGCAGGCAGTACCACCGGCGGGATGGGATGGCAGGTGGGTGTATACAGGGGTTAGTCAGTTTTACCAAGATCACGGAGCGAATAACCCCGTAGGAGCTAATCTCATGAATATCTGGCTTAAAAGAACTCTGATGGTAACGGCATTGTTTCTGGTGTCTATGTTAGCCGCGCGCGCCGGCGTTCGCGCGACCTTGACGATGGGGACGCTGCAGCAAAAAGCGAAGCTGATTGTAGTCGCGACCGTGCAACAGCTTGTCAACGGAAGTTCCGGCGAGCAGACGATTCATTTGCAAATCCAGCGAACCATCACGGGAAGCCCTGGGTCAATTTCCGTAGTGGCATATCTCATGCCGCCATCTGACCCGATGTTCAGTTTTCCGCATGGCCTTCCGTCGCAACACGCAATTGGGAAAAGAAGGCTGTGGTTTCTTACGTTAGAGCCGCGCGGCTATGAAGTCCTGCCGTTAATGAGAGGAGATTACGTCACCGGGACCGATGTGTTCCTTCCGGTTTCCGATTTGCTAAATTCGTCCCCACCGGGCGGAACGATAAGTCAACAGCTCTTGGCGTACTTGGTTGGATGGTATTTCAGCGTTCCGACCCCGATGGGCGCGGCGGACGATATTCTCATGCCGTCTCTCGTGGATTCCAACCCGCGGGATGCCTTGGCTGCTATTACACCACTCATCAGCTCACCGTCGATGGACCACCGGTTGATTGGGCTGTCCGCAGCCATCAATTTGGGATCCGATAGTGCGATTTCGACGTTAGCATCCGAGATCTCCAGTTTAAAAGCCAGCTCAAAATTCCCGCTCATTTTGGCCGCGCTGAAGAGCTATCCGCCGCACGGTGACACCTCCATTCCAGTTTTGAATCAGCTTATTGGATTGAATGCCGGTGTTGCTGGGCTTGAGGGAGCCGCCGCAGCCGCTCTCGCGAAAATTGGTACCCGATCCGTAATGCCGGTGATGATCACACTCCTCGACAGCACCGATTCCGAAGCTCAATTACGCGCCGCATCGTTCTGCGGTTTTTATGCGCTGTTCGCGGACGCACGGGGTAATCTCAACTTAGCGCAAACCGGATCCATCATTGGGCCGTTTGCCAATTCAGAAACGAAGGCATATACACCTCGCTCTGCCTCGTCATTAGTTTCGGCGCAATACGTGCAATTCTGGAAAATGTGTTGGTCCCAGAATAAGTCCACTCTGGCGTTTACAACCCCGTGAAGAGCATCTGCTAAGCCGGGACTGTATTCCGTTGTGCGAAAGAGGTCTGAAAAACTCCCGTATAGGTTCCAAATTACTGCGCCTCAGCAGGCGCACCCGGCTGCGTTCGACCGATTTGCTCGCTGCAGTCGCTGCGTTACTCTGCGGCGCTGGTGTCTGAACCACAGCAGCGGGAACAGACTGCTGTACTTCGGCAGGTTTGGGATTCATCCACCAATGCGGAATGAATCCCAGAAGCAACCCAAAAAGGAAAGCCCCATCGTCAAGTTGGTTATAGAACCATTTGTAATCATGCGAGAACTCTGCGCTCAGCCGCTTCGCCGCATCAGTGGCCGTGTCCGTCGCACCCCATTCTTCTCTCGTGGGGCATGGCCAACGCCGCCACCCTCGCCGGCCAAAATTTAGGGGCGGGGAAGCCGGACCGCGCCGAACATGCAGTGTGGCGCACCGGCCTTTACAACAAGATTTTCCTGGCCTCCGCCGGACTAATATTCATCGTCTTCGCCGAAAGTATCATCGCGATTCTTGCCATGGATCCGGAGATTTTCCCGCTTGGCGGTTACAGGTCTGCGTTTTTTCAGTGATGGATATATGTCCTATGCATATGGCATGGTGGTAAGCCAGGCATTTAATGGGGCTGTCGACACTTTTACCCCCACCATGTTAAACCTGATATCCTTTTGACTGTGCCAGATGCCGCTCGCGTGATTTCTGGCTATCGTATTGAAAATGGGACCTGAAAAGCGCATTTCTCAGTGTTGCGATCGCGGATACTTTGTTAGCCGGGATCGGGATTCTCTGGTTCCGCCGCGGAACTCGGAAAGATAAAACAGTAGAGCCTGTAACCGAGACTAAAGTGCCGCTTGGGGTTTTACAAATTATCGATGAAAACGCTCGTCTTCTGTCTGCTCCTATTGAAGCCTCTGGGCGCGCAAAATCCCCCGTTTGACTTCAGCTTCGATCAATCCCAACAACGCTGGGTACTGAAAAATGCAACCATTACAGCTGCGTTTCAGCTTTCGAGGGATGGCATCTTCGGTATGGAGCAAGCCGGCCTGAGCGCCTGGCTCTGGCAAGCGCCAGCGCAGCACGTCTCATCACCCATTCGTTTTGCTATCGATGGACGTTTGTTCAACGCCGATACCCACTACGCACTCGTCGAACAGCACACCGAGATCACCACGCGGAAAGGCTTCCGGCAAGTGATCACCCTTCAGAACATGGATGGTTTGACCCGCATCACTCTGCATCTGGAAATGTTTGACGCCCAACCCGTCCTCCGCATCCGGACCCTGGTTACCAATCTCTCCCCGGACACAGTGAACATTACTGTGTCCGATATGCTGCCGCTTTCGTTTTCAGGCGCGGGCGCGCCCTTCAACGGCTTTCGCGTGAACCAGTGGTCCGTAGTGCCTCGCGATCTGGATTTCCAGTCTTCCCAGGTCGCTTTGCGCCCCACCGGCGTGCCACTCACCATCGATTCCGGCGCACATGGATCGCAGGCATCGTGGGTCTCCATCCGGGATGCGAAGAATCACGGTCTTCTGGCAGGCTGGGAGTTTAACGGCCGTAGCGCGGCGCACGTGGCCTATCGATCCGCCGATAGCACCGTGCAGTTTTCCGCTCCCGTGGATGGGATCCATCACCCCGTTCCGTCTGGAACCACTTATTCCGCCCCCGCGGCCTTTATCGGTTTCTTCCAGGGCGATTGGGAAGAGGCCGGATACCGCACCCAGCGCTTCATGGAAGCTTCACTGGCCCGGGCGGCCCCGGATCTTCCGCGGTTTCCCTACATGAGTTGGGATTCATGGGCGCTCCAGGAACAGTTCGATGAGCAAATCCTGCGCCGTAATGCCGCCATTGCCGCCCAGTTGGGAGTTGAACTCTTCATCGTCGATCTGGGCTGGTCGAAGGGGATCGGCGATTGGCATGCCGATCCAGGGAAGTTTCCGAGTGGGTTGAAGGCGTTTTCCGATTATGTCCACTCGCTCGGAATGCGATTCGGGCTCCATATTACGCCCACCGAAGCTGACTCCCAGTCTCCCGCCTTGTTGAATAATCCGGACTGGAGGTCGTCAGAGAACGACAATTATTTCAACGCCGATTCTCTCTGCCTTTCTCACCTGCCGGCCCGCAACTGGATCGTCGGCGAGATCGTCCGCGTGATTGACGACTATGGCGTGGACTGGCTGCTCCAGGACGGCGAAAACATGGTCAAGCGGTGTGATAAAACTACCCATACCCACGATCCGGACGACAGCAACTACTCCAACTCCACCCAAGGCATCGATTTTGTGGTGGAAGAGGTTCTCCGTCAACGCCCCGATGTTTCCTGGGAAAACTGCGAAAACGGCGGCAACATGATGACGTTCAAAATGGTGCAGGACTACGTGACGTCCATCACCAACGATGCGTCGGGCGCGCTCAATTCGCGCCAGGCGGTTTACGGGGCTACCTATCCTTTTTCACCGCGCTTCGCCGACCGGTATTCTCCCGAAGATCCCATCAATACGTACAATACCCGCAGTTACATCTTTGGGGGACCCTGGCATTTGATGACGGATCTGGAAACCTTGACGCCCGGTCAACTCCACTTCGCGGCAGCGGAAATCAGCGCATTTAAAGGGATGCGCCCGATTATCCAGAATGGCAAGGTGTTTCACTTGACGCCCGCCCCGGACATAGGCCGGATCGACGCGATCGAGGGGATTACCCTGGGATCGAACGCCGTAGCCGTGGTGACCCGTGACGGCGGGCCCGCGGATCAGTTCACACTGAAGTTGCGCGGACTGGCCCCAACCGCAACCTATCAGGTTCACTTCGCGACCGATCCCCGGCGCATAACCATGACCGGCCAGCAGCTCCTGACCGACGGCCTGATGGTGAATTTGCCCGACGAGCAATGCTCCGAAATCGTGTATGCCGATAAGAAATAGGAAAATTTCGATTGCGCTACAAGAATTCGGCAGCGCTATGTTACTCTGAAAGGGTACAAAAAGAGATTAAGGTAAGACGAGGAAATCTTTTCGAGCATGGCACTGGCGGCTGAAGCAAAAACGAGTCTTATAGCGAAGCACGGGATTCATAAGACCGATGTCGGGTCGCCAGAAGTTCAGGTAGCGATTCTGAGCACGCGAATTCTGCAATTCACTGATCATTTCAAGACGCATAAAAAAGATCATCATTCCCGGCGTGGTTTGTTGACGATGGTTTCCCAGAGGCGGCGTCTCCTGAAATACCTGAAAAGCCGGAGCCCGGAAAGATACAAGAACCTGATTCAAGTCTTGGGTATCCGCCGCTAGTTAGCGGCGGCCTCTCCCAGGTCGAGATACGGGCAAGCCGCTCCGGTGAGCGGCACTCCATCCAGTTCTATTCACTCCAGTCTCCTCTTAATCCGTTTGTTAACGTGGCGGAAAGTCCCGTTTGGAGCAAAAGGATATTAAGATGGTGCATACCGTTGAAATCGACCTGGACGGTCGAAAGATTACCCTCGAGACCGGCCGGATCGCGAAACAGGCCAATGGCTCTGTTCTCGTGAGGGCTGGCGACTCGGTCGTGCTGGTCACGGCTGTGTCGAACGAGGAACCGAAAGTCGGCGCGAGCTTCTTTCCCCTCACTGTAGATTATCGCGAATATACTTACGCCGCGGGAAAGTTCCCGGGTGGATTTATCAAACGCGAAGGACGCCCTTCCGAGAAGGAAATTCTCACCAGCCGGCTGATTGATCGCCCGATCCGGCCTTTATTCCCTCAAGGTTACAGCCACGAAACCCAAGTCATCGCCATGGTGCTTTCCGCGGATCCGGAATTCGATCCCAGCACCCTGGCTATTATCGGCGCTGGCGCGGCGCTGGCGATTTCCGAAATCCCCTTTCATCACCTCCTCGGCGCAGTGCGCGTCGGTTCGGTAGACGGCAAGCTGGTTGCGCTGCCGAGTTATCTGGAAACCAAATCTTCCAAGCTCAACATCGTGGTGGCCGGTACCGAACAGGGCATCGTGATGGTGGAAGCCGGTGCGCACGAAGCCACCGAAGAAGAAGTTCTGGCCGCCATCGAGTACGGACACCTCTGCTGCTCAAAAGTGGCCGCGGGCATTGTCGCCCTGCAGAAACTGGCTGGCAAGCCGAAGCGCGCTTACAAGGCTCCTGAGCAGAATCCGGAAGTCTACGCCAAGCTGGACACCAGTCTCCGCGTGGAACTGACGGACGCCATGGACACTAAGAAATATGGCAAGCTGGATAGCTACCACCGTATTCACGACCTGAAGAAGAAGGCAGTGGAACTGGCGGGCGAAGAGCATAAGGACCATGCCGGGAAGCTGTTTGATACGTTGAAAGAGCGGATCTTCCGCGATGAAATGCTGAAGCACAAACGCCGTCCCGATGGCCGCGAGTTCAACGAAATCCGGAACATTGAGATTGAAGTCGGCGTGTTGCCCCGCACTCACGGATCGGCGCTGTTTACGCGCGGTGAAACCCAGGCGCTGGTCACGGCCACGTTGGGCACCAAAGACGATGAGCAGCGGATCGAAATGTTCGATTCCAGCGAAACCTCGAAGCGCTTCATGCTGCACTACAACTTCCCGCCGTTCAGTGTGGGCGAAGTCGGTTTTATGCGCGGCGCTGGCCGTCGCGAAATCGGGCACGGTGCTTTGGCGGAACGTTCCCTGGCGGCCGTGATCCCGGACGAGAAGAAATTCCCCTACACAATTCGCGTGGTCAGCGACATCATGGAATCGAATGGTTCCAGTTCCATGGCTACGGTTTGCGGCGCCAGTCTGGCCTTGATGGATGCGGGCGTGCCGCTTCCTACTCCCATCGCGGGTATTGCCATGGGTCTGGTGAAGGAAGGGGATGCGTTCGCCATCCTGACCGATATCGCCGGCGCTGAAGATCATTACGGCGACATGGACTTTAAGGTGGCCGGATCGAAGGTCGGCATCACCGGTCTTCAGATGGACATCAAGGTGCCGAACGTCACCACCGCCATCATGAAGCAGGCGCTGGCCCAAGCCAAGGAAGCCCGCCTCTTCCTGTTGGATAAAATGAACGCCGTGCTTGCCACATCCCGTAATGAGATGTCAAAGTATGCCCCGCGCATCTACACCCTCATGATCCCCACGGATAAGATCCGTGAACTGATCGGACCGGGCGGTAAAATGATCCGCAGCATCGTCGATGAGACGGGTTGCAAGATCGATGTGTCGGACGACGGTACGGTGAATATTTACGCCTCCGACGGCGAATCCGCCAAGAAGGCCATCCAGCGCGTTTCGGACATTGGCGCGGTGGCGGAAATCGGCAAGACCTATCTGGGTAAAGTAGTTCGCCTGGTGGAATTCGGAGCGTTTGTCGAAATCTTCCCGGGTACCGACGGGCTGCTGCATATCAGCGAAATCTCT
>JBBQUE010000106.1:0-7953 GCA_038212805.1 Bryobacterales bacterium
CAGACGCCCGCCTGGTACGCCCCGAACATTCCGCCCGCCGATAACACCAGGGCTGTTTTCATGCCTGAGGCTTAATCGATCAGCCGGGCCGCGGGCTTATCGAAGAACCATGTCACGCTGCGGCCGTGATGGGCCACCATCTGGGCGGGGTACTTTTTCGGGTCATACGGGTCGTTAAAGATGGCGTGGATGGCTTCAGCCTTGTCGGCTCCAGTAACATACATGGCGGTATGCTGCGCGGCCAGCAGAACCCCCGGCAGCAGCGTAATCCTCCACTGCGCCATCTTTTCCACGTAGACCGCCGCCGCAATGCTGTCGCGGTCATCAATCAGCGGTTCGCCTGGAAACAGGCTGGCGGTATGCGCGTCCGGACCCACGCCTCTATGGACTACATCGAAGTGCGGAAATTCCCCGGTTTTCAAACCGAAAAAATCCTCGATGTCTTCTACGTAAAGCCGGGCCGCTTCGGAGGGGGCCAGTTCGCCATGAATGCGGTGGACGTTCTTATGGGGAAAGTGAGCGGGCCCGATGAAGCTCTCCTCCGCCATGGTGTAGTTACTTTGGGGATCGCCGGGCGGGACGGCGCGCTCATCCACCCAGAACAGATGCACGCTGGACCAATCGAACGGGGTGCCCGCCATTTGGGCGAACACCGCCCGGGGGGATTTGCCTCCAGAGATCGCCAGGCTGGCGGTGGAGTGGCCGGATAACCGCTCCTCCAGCAGGCCCAGGATTCTTTTCGCCGTGGCGGCAGCGGCGTGCGCTTCGTCCTCGTAAACGTAGTGATGCAGGCTCAAGCCAGGCACCTCCGATAGATAGAGTCCACGCCGGGCACGGAGAGTTCTTCACGCAGCAAATCGCAGTGGGTTCGCTTGCCGAACGCCATGCGGTAGGTCAAGGGGCCGTTCCTGATCTCAGCCATCTGATCTTCCATCCAGATGGACGCGTCAAAGTCCGGCCCGGTGAAACGGACGCCACACAGTTCAAAGGTCTCGGCCGCCGGTTCCCCGTATTCAATTTCCAAGTGTTTCAGTTCCAGGGGCGCGGTCACCGTACTTCGCAGCCAGGCTGATAGGTAATGCAAAGGGGACGACGTGGCTGGGCCCCGGCAGGAGATTGTAACTTTGGTCAGGTTCTTCAGCTGGGCCAGTGCGGCGGGGTTGGCGAACATCTGGGCCACCATTTCACGTAGAGGCGTAAGGCGCGTCCAAGCCAGGTCCGCCACGTTACGGCCGGCGGCGATGAAGTGACGAATGAATTCCAGCGCGGCCAGGGCATCGGCGAACGCGGCGGAATCCACGATGATCTTGTCGGCCAGCGGGAACAATTGCTGGAAGGCGGGGTCACGCAAGAGTCGCTCGCCGCGGCACCAGATCACCACGGGCAGGTCGGGAGCCATGATGCCCAGCACCAGTTTCGGCAGATCGTCCACGCGCGATTTGGAGGCGGTGATCTCAATCTGCTCGCAGCAAATCTGCTGGCGGCTGCCGAACGGCATCCAGCACTGAGCGAAGACGCGCGCCTCCAGCGTGTCGTGATCCTCAAGGATGCGCATCACGATCACCCGGCTGGGATGCTGATGGACCAGATTGGCGATGGTTTCGGCGGCTTCCTGCGCGTCCGCTTCCTGTTCCACGGCAGCGATCAGAGTCATGGCGCAGGCCCGGAGAACGCCCGCCGCGCCATTCTGGCTATCTTCCTTGCCCAGGTCCACCCACAGCTTCGACAGATCCTTGAGGATCTTCTCCGGTTGCACGTTCGTAGTGGCAGTCATTTAAGGAACCCTCCAGACGTGGCCGTTGAGCGCAAGCATATCATCGGACGCCTTGGGTCCCCAGGTGCCCGCTCCGTAATTTGGAAAATCGAACTTCGTATTCCCCCAAACTTCCAGAATGGGCTGCACCACGTTCCAACTGGCGTCCACCATGTCCTGCCGCGTGTACAAAGTGGCATCGCCGGCCATGGCGTCCAGCAGCAGCGTTTCGTAAGCGGTGGGGGAGCGCGTGCCGAAGCTGCTGCCGTAGTTGAAATCCATGGACACCGGCCGCAGCTGCATGCCGCTGCCGGGTTCCTTTGAGAGGAAGCGGATGGATATGCCTTCTTCGGGCTGAATGCGCAGAATCAGCAGGTTGGGCCGGGTGGGCATTGCGCCTTCTTCCGTCGTCGAAGCGAACGGGGAGTGGGGCGCGGCGTTGAACTGGATTGCGATGTCGGTCACGCGCTTGGGCATGCGCTTGCCGCTGCGGACATAGAACGGCACGCCCGCCCAACGCCAGTTGTCGGCGAAGAAGGTGACGGCGGCGTAGGTACCGGTCTGGGCGTCCGGATTTACGCCTTCTTCCTGGCGGAAGCCCGGAAGATCTTCCGTGCCCACGCGCGCCGGGCCGTACTGTCCCGGGACGGCGTAGCGCCGGACTTGATCGGGATTCATGATGCGCAGTGAGCGCAGGAACTTGGCGCGCTCATCCCGGACCGAGTTCGATTCAAACACGGCCGCGGGTTCCATGCCGATGGTGGCCAGCACCTGCGCCAGATGGTTTTGAATCATATCGCGCAGCGCGCCCGCTTCCTGGTAATACGCACCGCGCCCTTCCACCCCGATGGATTCAGCCGCCGTGATCTGCACGTGGTTGATGTAGCGCCGGTTCCAAAGCGGCTCAAAGATGCCGTTGCCGAAGCGGAAAGCCAGTATGTTCTGGACCGTTTCCTTGCCCAGGTAATGATCGATGCGGTAGACCTGGCTTTCCTCAAACACGCGGTGGATGTCGTCGTTCAACTGCCGGGCGCTGTTCAGATCGTGCCCGAAAGGCTTCTCGATAATGATGCGGCGCCATCCGGTGGGATGGTGCTGCAGGTCGGCCGCGCCCAGCCAGTTGACCACTGGCCCATAGTAACTGGGCTGCGTGGAGAGATAGAACACCGCGTTGCCGCCAGTCTGGTGGCTGATCTCGATCTCCTTGAGTTTGTCCGAGATCTGGGAATACAGGCCGACATCGTTCAAGTCGCCAGCGATGTAGAAGAGGCCCTTGGCGAAGCTGTTCCAAAGTTCCTCGTCGAACGGGCTGTCCTCCAGGAAATGCTGCACCGCCTCGCGCATTTTCTGACGGAATTCATCGTCCGTCATGGCGGTTCGTGAATTTCCGATTATGGCAAAGGCTGGGGGAATGCGCCGCTCATAAGCAAGCCGGTAAAGGGCCGGCAAAAGCTTGCGTTTGGTGAGGTCGCCATTGGCTCCAAAGATAACTACGGCGCAGGGGGGAGCGCGTTTTTCAAATCGGAGCGGATCAGTAAACGGGTTGCTGTCGGCCATGAATTCAACATAGCATTGGGCTCGGAAGCGGTTGTCAGCCAGGTGGGCAGGTGGCGGTCCAGAAAGCGCTCCTCGGCGGCGTAAAGCGCCAGTACCGGATGGCTGGAATCGGCCAGAGCGGTGAGAAACTTTTCGGGTTCTCCATTATTGGTGTTGCGGATCCGCTCCAGCATGGCGGTGATGGGTACGAACCACTCCACACGATTTTGCGTTTGCAGGTTGGATCCGGCCACGAACTGCACGAAGCTTTGCACTGCGCGGTCGCGGCGGGTGCCGGGCGGGATAAGTTCCACCAAGGCTTGGTAGACGATGCATTTCTGCTGGTAGTAATCGGCTTCGGATTTCTCGGCCGCGGGCTCCCAGGCGGCCAGGTCTTTGCCGAAATCCTCCACTTGCTGTTGCCATTCGGAGGCGGCGCGTTCGGTATCGCTGAGCACTTTGGATGTGGTGGGACCAAACCGGAGCTGGCGTGCGGAAGCCATCAGGCGTTGGGCGGCGGCGGATTCCCAGTAAGGGCGGGCCTGGGGAGCGGGGTCGCACGGCTTGGCGATTGCCATGGCTTCGGTGCGGCCATTGAAGCGAACCTGTACCGCTTCGCGCTGTTGCGGTGTGAGGTTGGCGGATTGAATAACGGCGGCCATGGGGCCGGCCTGCGTCACGGCGTGGACCTGCGAAACAGCTTCCAGCAGGAAAGATACGTGGTCTTCGCGGGCGCGCTCCTTGGCGGTGAACCCGGTCTGGAGGACGGCGGTCAGGGCTTGGTAGAGCGGCCCGACGTCATAGGTATTCAGAGCGTCCTTGCAGGCCACCGGCGCTAATTCCGGCTTCACCATGGCCCGGAACAGATCGCGCGCCTCACCCGGTTTCAGCTTCGACATCGCGATGACAGCGCGGGATTGTAAGGAGAGCGCATCCAGCTTCAAAGCGTAGGCATGGGCCAGCGCGCCTTCACGCGAATCGGCGGGCAACGTGGACAGCGCGCGCATCTGCACCCGGAACTGCGCGTTCGCGGCCAGGTCGAAGGCCTGTTGCGCCATGCGCGCATCTTCGAACTTGCCGGATTCCAGCAGGCGCAGCAGAGCGTCGGCGGCAAACTCCGGCGGCGTCGCCAGGGCCAGTTCGGGGATGGATTGCGCGTGCCCAGTGGCTGCCAGACACGCGATGACGATAAGAATTCTCACGGTTGTTGGACGGCTAATAATTCACAATGGAAGCAAACGAAACCGGATCCAGGCTGGCACCGCCCACTAGCGCCCCATCGATTTCTTCTTCCGCCATCAACTTTTGAATATTGTCGGGTTTTACGCTGCCCCCGTAAAGTATCCGGCAGTGGGCCGCGGCATCGTCGCCAAACTTAGAACGGATCAGGTTACGAATCGCGCCGTGCGCTTCCGCGGCCATGGCGGGAGTGGCGGTCTTGCCGGTACCGATGGCCCACACAGGTTCGTAGGCGATCACAATGCGGGAAAACTGATCCGGCGTTAGCGGAGCAATACCGCCTGTGAACTGCTGCTCTAACACCCTGTGAGTATGGCCCGCTTCCCGATGCTCCAGCAGTTCGCCCACGCAAACTATGGGCACCAGGCCCGCTTCAAGGGTGGCCACGGTGCGCTTGTTTACGGTGGCGTCCGTCTCGGCGAAGTACTGCCGGCGTTCACTGTGGCCCACAATCACCCAGCGGCATCCGATGGCGGCCAGCATGGGCGCCGAAACCTCACCCGTGAACGCGCCTTCCTTGGCCCAGTAGACGTTTTGCGCGCCAATGCCGATGCGGGTTTCCTGCGCGCATTCCACGGCTGCGGGAAGGTTGGGGAACGGCGGACAGATCACGATTTCATGGTGGATGGCGTTGGCGGTCAACGGCCGGAACGCTTCAAAAAACGCGCGCGTTTCGGCGGCGTTCTTGTACATCTTCCAATTGCCTGCAAGGATGGGTCTTCTCATTTTTTCTATACGTTGAACAGCCGCCGGATGGTCTCTCGCGCGGGACCGGCGGCCTTCGCCCCCAGCTTCTCTCCACTCAGCCGCTCTTCCTCGGCCAGCACCCAACCGCCCCACTTAGTCTTTTTGACAGCAGCGGCCAGGGGCTTGTAGTCGAAGGCTCCGCTACCCAGCGGAACCTGCTTATCGTCGCTCTTATCATCGCTGAAATCGCGCAGGTGCAGGCCGTCGATGCGGTCATGATAGCGGGTGAAGAACTCCGCCAGGTTGACGCCCGTGCGCATGGCGTGTCCAGTGTCGATCACGAAGTGCACGCGCTCCGCGCTGGTCGCGCCCATCAGCGCGGATATTTCGGCGGCGTTGTGAGAGAACTCCGGTGAGTGGTTGTGATACGCCAGGCGCAGCTTCTTTGCCAGGCAGAAATCACCCGCGCGATTCAGGGCCGCGGCCTTCTCAGAGACGTTGGTGCCCACCGGCGCGCCACTCAGGATCAGGCGTTCAGAGCCCAGTGCGGCCGCGCCTTCCGCCACCCGGATAATGAGTTCAAAAGGTGCGATGGAAGTCTTAGGGTCGTACTGATCCAGGAAAATGTGGGTGGCAAAGAAGCGCAGGCCCGTTTTCGCCAGTTGGCCACGGGCCACGGGTGCTTGGCCAAACTGCTCCTGCACATCCCGGAAGCCGGTTTCAAAGCCCTCAAAGCCCAGAGACTTGATTTCCTTCAAGGCCGCCAGCAAATCGGTAAATTGGGATGGATTGATCTTCCAGGCGTTGGTCTGGCACCCAGGGTGGACGCCACGGATAACCGGAACAGCCGAAGCTGCGGCCAGCGGGATGAGAGCCAAATATTCGCGGCGGGTCATCTCTTATATCAGACCAGTTTTCCAGCAGATCAGCTTCAGTTCGGTCATCTCTTCAATGGCGTAGCGTGGACCCTCGCGGCCCTGCCCGCTTTCCTTCACGCCGCCGTAGGGCATGTGGTCGGCGCGGAAAGTGGGCACTTCGTTGATCATCACGCCACCCACCTTAAGCTTGTGGGCCGCGTCAAAAGCCCGCATCATGTCGCGCGTGAAGATGCCCGCCTGCAGGCCAAACGGAGTGTCGTTGGTTAGCCGGATCGCCTCCTGCAGATCGGTGTAGCGGTTCACTGCCACCACCGGGCCGAAAACTTCCTGGCATGCCAATTTGCTGGTCAACGGAACGTTTTCGAGTATCGTTGGCGGGATGGTGGCACCCTTGCGAGGGCCGCCCGTCAACCGGCGCGCGCCTTGGGCGATGGCCTCTTCAATCCAGGAATCCACACGCATGGCGGCTTTTTCGGTAATCAACGACGAATAATCCGAAAGTTCGTCATAAGGGTGCCCGCCGCGCAGTTTCAGGGTGGCGGCCGTGAACTTGTCGATAAAAGCATGGGCGATGGCGGCGTGGGCGTAGATGCGCTGGACTGAGATGCAAAGCTGGCCGCTGTGGCTGAAGCTGCCCACTACGCACCGGGCCACAGCGAGATCGATATCGGCGTCAGGTTCAATGATCACGGCGCAGTTGCCGCCCAGTTCCAGCGTCACCCGCTTCAAGCCGGCCGCGGCCCGAATCGCTTTACCCACCGGGACGCTTCCCGTGAACGTGATCATGGCCACGCGTGGATCGGCCACCAGTTGCTGCCCCAACTTGGGTCCATCACCGCACACCACGTTGTAAGCACCCTTGGGCAGCCCCGCGCGGACCATGGTCTGGGCCAGCCGCAGCGCACTCAGCGGGGTCTCTTCCGACGGCTTGTGGACCACGGCGTTGCCGCCCGCGAGCGCCGGCCCAATCTTATGCATGGCGGTATTCAAAGGAACGTTGAACGGCGTAATCGCGCCAATCACGCCCAGGGGTTCGCGCACCGTCATCGCCATCTTGCCCCTGGCGCTCGGGGCGGCCTCCATGGGAACCACTTCGCCATGCAGGTTGCGCGCTTCAATTGCGGATGACAGCAGGGTCTGCAGCGTGCGTTCCGCCTCGCCCCGCGATTCCTTGATGGGCTTACCGGTTTCGTTCGTAATGACCTGCGCAAAGTCTTCCGTTTCAGCAGTCATCAGGGCATGCAGGCGGAACAGCATTTCGCTGCGCTCGGCATTCGTGAGAGCAGCCATCAGCTTCGCGCCTTCCACCGCACAGGCAATCGCATGGTCCATCGTGGCGGCATCTCCCGCAAAGATTTGTGCCACGGGCGAGCCGTCGAACGGCAGAAAGATAGTGGAGCGCTGCGGCGTTTCGTGGAATTCGCCACCGAAGAACAGCGGATACCGCTCCATCGCCTGGACTCTGCTCATATTGCTATTGTCTCCCCTTTCGATTTGAGAATCGGGAGCGTGTGGCCGGCATGGGGAATCACCCCGATGCGTGTAGCTTGAGGCAGCAATTGCGCCAGCTGCGCCGCATGATCTTCCGGCCGGACGGGCGTAAACCCAAAGCGCCGGACCAGCGCCGGATCCAGCCTGGAAACCAGGTGGACATCGTACCAGGCACCCAGCCGGGCCAGCCAGTACGCCTTGTGGCCACCCACCTCGAAATGGGCCCGCAGCGCGGCTTCCATGGCTTCAAAACCGTCGTACGCCCAGGCGTAATCCGCCACGCGAGGATGGCCCGTGCCATTGGCGCACTCCGCGTAAAACACCATGGTCCCACCGGGTTTCAGCGCGCGGCAGGCATTCTCCAACCCC
>JBBQUE010000107.1:0-7926 GCA_038212805.1 Bryobacterales bacterium
GTACTTAACCGGTCCAGCGCGTCCTTGGGCTCAAAGCGCAGGGGAATGGAATTCTGCCGCGCCAGATCGACGATCTCCTGAATTCGGGGACCGCCGGTTCCGCGTGCGATCAGAATCCGGTCGAGGGGCCTCCCCGCGCGCAGCGCCTCGCGCACTGGATTTACGCCGGACAGGACATTTGCGTGGGTATTTTTTTCGTTGGTCGTAGTCTCTAGTGTACAGGCTCGAAAGGGGTATAATGCACCCAGAAGTGGCTGATATCATTGCCAAGACGATCTCCGGAGAGATTCCGGACAAGCTCTATTTCCGGATCGGCGAGGTGAGCCGGCTGGTGGGCATCAAGCCCTACGTTCTGCGCTTCTGGGAATCTGAATTTCCTGGACTGGGGCCGAAGAAATCGGGAACCGGCCATCGCTTGTACCGCCGGAAAGATGTGGAGTTGGTGCTGGAGATCAAGCAGTTGCTCTATGACAAACGGTACACCATTGAGGGTGCCCGCAAGGAACTGGTGGGGCGTTTGAAGTCCGGCTCGCAGGCCCCAGAGGAAGCAAGGGAACCCGTCAGGGATCCGGCTCCGATGCAAGGGGAACTGTTTTCCAATGCCGAAATTGCGGGAGTGGTCCGGCGCGAACTGATTGAGATTTTGGAAATTCTTAGCTGCGGTTGACGGCGCTGAAACCCGCACCAGCGCCGTTACCGCGGCGGATTTACTGCTTTTCGTAGACTTCTTTCTGGTCCAGTTCGCCCATGGCCGAAGCGATGTGGCTGGTGGCTATCAGCGTTTTTCCATCGGCGGAGAGCGTGGAAACGCGCTTGATGGTCACGTCCTGATCCTGCACCTTCAACTTCATCACCATGACGTGCGAGCCGCCTTCCCAGGACCCTGTGACCTTCGCCTCAATGGGGCCCAAAGTGTTCGCCATCTCTTTACCGTCGTTGGTCATGCTCAGGACATACTCACGAGCGCCGTCGGGGCTATTCTCCTTGCGGGAGATCTTCACGCCGGGCTCCGCATGGTCGATGATATCCACGCGAGAATCCGGGCCCGGCAGCACGCTGAAATCGCTCTTAGCCGCGTTCAGCTTCCAAACCCCGGAAAAATTCGGCTTCGGACCGGTTTCCAGCATCGGCTTCTCCATGGCTTTCGCCACGGCGGGCGCGGCTGGGGCAGAGCCGTCCTGCTTCTCGAAAACCTGCTTCTGATCGGTCTCGCCCATGGCGGCAGCCAGATGGACGTTCTGCGTCATGGTCTTGCCATCTTCAGACAGAGTCCAGGCCGCCTTAATGGTCACGTCCTGATCGTTGAAGGTCATTTTGGAATTCAAAACCAGCGCGTTCCCTTCCCAGGCGGCAACGGATTTAACCTCGCGCGGGCCCATCTTGTTTACCGCTTCCTTGCCATCGGTGGTGTAGCTCAACAAGTAATTCTGTTTGCCCTGCGCGTTCTCGGCGGCGACGTCGACCTTCACGGCCGGGTCCTCGTGAACGATCAGGTTAGTTTGGCTTTCGGGGCCCGGCAACATGCCGAAGTCGCTCTTCGCCGTGTTCAGTTTCCAGGTCCCGCTAAAGTTTGGCTTGCTCTGCGCATAGGTGAACGCGGTGAACGAAGCCAGAATCAAGGTTGCAGTGACTATTCTGCGAAGCATAGTTTTCCCCTCACACTCAAACCTTATTGTAAACCAGGTGGTTCCGGCCGATGCGGTTACCATAGTGGGTGATGTCTGTACCGTCGGCTCCGCCGTCCCTCGAGCAACTCGGCCAGCGCCCCTTTTCGTTTTATCCCGCCATTCTGAACGTCGTTCACAACGAGTGGGTCTACCGGAAAGCGAACTGGTCGGAAGTGCTGGTGCAGAACACGCGGTCGAACGAAGAAATCTGGGTACCCCGGCGTTACCTGGGTGCAGTCTCCCGCGTGGACGAGCCTGTTATGATCGTCGGACTGGCCAAGGAACTGGAGTACAAGAGCGGAACGCTGTGGGCGGCCGAACGGCGGGTGATTGAGATGCCCCGCGCCGTGAACGCAGGGCCAAGGCCGACCCTGCCGGAGCCGTCAGCAGCGTCCCGGCCCGCGCCCGTGGTTGGCATCAGGCTCGAGAACGGCGCGGAATCCCGCATCGGCCGTCTGGTCTTAGGCGGCATCGCGCTCAGCATCGTGGGTTGCGTTCTGGTGGTCAGCTTTTATCGCGGGGGTGTTCTGGGCAACAAAATCGTGTACGCGCCCATGATGCAGACCGAACTTGGCCTGAGTGCGTCGGATGACTATTTCGCCGTCGTCCGCATGTTGGGGCCACCGGCGCAGGACCGCTGGCGGTCCGATGAAGGGGAAATGCAATACCGCCAGCTGGATTTTCCGCAACTGGGTTGCTACGTGATTTTGATGGGGCGCGACCGCAAGGATGTCCGCTACATCGGCGCGATGGACCGCAAATGGGTCCCGGTTCACACGGTTCCCATGCCCGGCCACGCCGACAGCGCCGCGCTGCTGCGGACTCTAAAACGCTTCTAGCGGCCGTCGATGCTGCTGTCCACGCCCGCTTATTTCGCGTTCTTGGCGGTCATCTTCGTGGGCTTCTGGCTGGCGGACCGCTACCGGGCGGCGGGCCTGGCCGTAATCCTGTTCGCCAACATTTTCTTCTATGCCAAGTGGGGCTGGATCTATCTGGCCATCATCCCGGCGGCCGCCAGTTGCGATTTTCTGGTGGGACGGGAGCTGGATCGCTCCAGCCATATGCTCTTCCGGCGCGCCCTGCTGACGGCCAGTCTGGTGCTGAATATTGGCTTGATCGCATCGGCGAAATACCTGCCGCTGAGCCTATCTTTTTATGCTTTCCAATCGCTGACTTACACCATTGACGTTTACCGGCGCGATGCGTCCGCCACGCCGGATTATCTTGCCTACCTCAGCTCGGCCAGCTTTTTCCCCACCACGCTGGCCGGACCCATTACGCGCCTCCCCGGTCTTGTTTCGCAGATGCGGAAAGACCGGCTGGTGGACACGCGGGCTGGCGGGCAGGCGCTGTTTCTGATCGGCCTGGGGCTGATCAAAAAGCTGCTGATTGCCGATTACCTGGGCGAGCACCTGGTAAACCGCGTCTTCGACCTGCCCAAGCTCTACTCTGGAACCGAAGTCCTGCTGGCGGTGTACGGCTACGCATTTCAGTTGTATGCGGATTTCTCCGGTTATACCGACATCGCGCTCGGCTCTGCTTTGCTGCTGGGCATCCGCTTGCCCGCCAACTTCCGCCGCCCCTATGCCGCGCAAAATATCGCGGATTTCTGGCGCAGATGGCACATCACGCTTTCGAACTGGTTGCGCGATTATGTGTACTTTTCCCTGCCCGGCCTGCGCTCCCGCTGGAAGATTTTCACCTATTTGAATCTCATCCTCACCATGGCGGTGGGCGGCCTTTGGCATGGCGTGGCGTGGACGTTTCTGATCTGGGGCCTGCTTCACGGCGTGGGCCTGGCCGTGGTTCGTTGGGGGCAGGTGTTGCGCGGCAATCAAGGCCCTTCGCAGGCCGTGGCGGCGCGCGTCTTGCGCATTCTGGGAACCTTTCACTTTGTAGCGTTAGGCTGGATCTTCTTCCGCGCCGCGAACCTGGGCACGGCGCGCGATATTCTGGTTCAAGTTGGATCCATGACGGTGAGCTTTGCGAATATTTCCGGGGGATTTTGCGTGGTGCTGGCCGTGGCTGCGGCCTTTCATTTTGTACCCGACAAGTGGTACCAGCGCTGTCAGGATATGTTCGTTGGCTCGCCTTTCTACGTTCAGGCGGCCGCGATGGCGCTGCTGGTGGTCGCGATTCAATACGTGGCGATTACCGGTTCCGCACCCTTTATCTACACCCGGTTCTGATCCATGCTGCTGCCCCGCAAAACCGTGCTCACTCTGCTCTGCTTCCTGGCCCTGCTGGCGGTGAGCGGCAGACGTGGACCGGTTTCCGCCATGGCGTCGTTAGTCGATTTCAAGCGCTCGCAACCCACGCTCGGACCTCAACCGGAACCTGTGCCCCTCTCTCCGGTTCACCGGCAGGTCCAAGTGAAAGCCCGGCCGGCCTTTGCGTACCTGTCCGACCCCAACCACGCACTGAACGGCTTCTACCGGGCGCTGCGCAGCACCGCTTCCGGCGGACCCAGCACGCGCATTTTGCACTATGGCGATTCCCCTGTCACCGCCGATTCCATCACCGCCGACTTGCGCGAGATCCTGCAGAAACGATTCGGCGATGGCGGACATGGCTTTGTTTTGATCGCCAAGCCCTGGGCCTGGTACGGCCACCGCGGAGTAGAAATTCGCAGCCAGGGATGGAAGTCCGAACCAGCCACGCAGGAAGCCCGGGCTCAAGATGGGCTGCATGGAATCGGCGGCGTTTCGTTTGAAGGGGGCCCCGGCGCGTTCTCCGTCCTGAGCCTGGATCGCGACCACGCGCGGGTGGAGATCTCCTTCCTGAAGCACCACGCGGGCGGAGTATTTCTGGTCCAGGCAGACGGCCAAACACTAGGCTCCACGAATACCGCCTCGCCCGACGTGCAAGCTGCATGGGCCGCCTACGATCTGCCCCGCGGCGCGCGTACCCTGCGCATTCAGGTGCAATCGGGAGCTGTGCGGCTGTTCGGGGTAACCTTCGAAAGCGGTTCCCGCGGCTTGATTTACCATAGTATTGGCCTGAATGGTGGGCAGGTGCAGGTGATAGTCCGGCACTTCGACCGGAATCACTGGGCGGAGCAGCTGAAACATTACCGGCCTGATCTGGTGGTGTTGAATTATGGTACCAACGAAAGCGTCTTTCCCAAATATCTTGACACCCAATATCCGGATGAATTGCGCCAGGTAATTGAACGAATCCAACAAGCGCTCCCGGGCACTTCCATTCTGATGATGAGCCCCATGGATCGGGGTGAGCGCGGCCCCGGCGGCCAGATCGTCACGGTCCCGGCGGTGCCGCGCGTGGTGTCCCTGCAGCACGATATCGCGGCCACGACGGGCTGCGCGTTCTTCGACACGTTTTCGGCCATGGGCGGGTCCGGAACCATGGCGCGCTGGTACGCCTCCCGCCCGCAATTGGTCACCGCGGATTTCATTCACCCCTTCCCGCAGGGCGCGCGGCGCGTGGGCGTGTTGCTGGACGATGCCCTGATCTCTGGCTACGAGGGCTTCGTGGGGCCCGGCCCAGAATGACGCGGTCCATTCTGCTGATCTTTATTTTGGTCGTTTCCACATGGCCAGCGGTGAAAACGGCCCGCAATGTTTCCGCGGCTGAACGGCAGAGCGCGCTCAAGAGCATCCTGCACTCCACGCACGCATCGTTCGGCGAGTTCGACAACGCCGCGGCTCTTGCGCCGTTTCTGGACCGGCTTTCGAAGCTGACCCCCGCCACCGCGATCCACATTCTGCACCTGGGGGATTCGCACACCGCTTCCGACGATTGGGCCAATGCCATGCGCAAGCGCCTGCAAGCCCGCTTTGGCGCCGGTGGGCCCGGTTTTGCGCTGGCGGGTTATCCTTTCCGCGGGTATCGCAGGTTTGATGTCGCGGGTTCCAGTTCCAGCGGCTGGCATACTGCCGGAACGTTAGCGGCACCCCAGGCGGCACCCGGCGATGGACGGAACGGTCTGGGCGGAGTCAGCCTTTCATCGAACTCGCCGGACCAAACGATCACGTTGACCGCCGACGCCGAGTTCATCCGCGTCTTCTATTTGCGTCAGCCTGGCGGCGGATCGGTGCAGTTGTCCGATGACGACATGCCGGTTGCCACCATCCAGACCGACGGGGAATCCGGCGCAGCTTACTACACGCACGCCGCGCAGCCCGGTACGCACCACTACACTTTGCGGACCCTTGAATCCGCCCCGGTCCGGATCTTCGGTTGGGTGGCTGAGCGCCCCGCGGGGCTTACCTATGAGGCGGCGGGCATTAACGGCATCCAGGCACCCGCGCTGCTGGATTGGGACCCGGCCATACTGGCCGATCAATTAGCGCAGCGCGATCCGGCGCTGATCGTACTGGCTTATGGAACCAACGAAGCCGTCAATGCGGGCTGGACCGCGGAAGGCTACTCCAAGCAATTTAGCCGGGTTTTGGAGCGCTTCCGCCAGGCTGCTCCGGGGGCGAGTATCCTGGTAATCGGTCCCCCGGATGCTTTGTTCCGTGCCCGTGCGGGCCGGTTCACCACCGCGCACCTGAGCAGCGTGATTGAGGTGCAACGGGCGGTGGCTGTGCGGCAGGGCTGTGCTTTTTGGGACTGGCGCGCGAGAATGGGAGGCGCGGGGGCTGGCCGCGAATGGTTGCGCGCCGGCCTGGCCCAACCCGATCGCCTGCACCTTACCAGCGCGGGGTACGGATTGGTGGGCGAACTTCTTACCGGCGATTTAATGGAGCAGTACCGCCGTTTCCAAGCGGCCAAAGCGGAATAGCGAATGGACCGAACTGACAGGATAATTGCGATTGTGAAGGAAGTATCGAAAAAGAAATCCGTGCCCGAAACCGGCGAGTCGCTGTTCGATTCCGGCTATCTGGATTCGTTTGCTTTGCCCGATATGCTGAGCGCGCTTGAAGGCGAGTTTCTGATCACGATCCCGGATTCCGACTTGAATCCCGCCAAGTTTGAATCCATCGACCGGATCGACCGGTACATCGAGCGGGCGCTGGCGGCCCGGAAGGCTTGAACCGTGCCCAGTTTTTGTAGCTTTGGCGCATATGTTCCACACCGCGTGGTAACGAACGCGGATCTGGCTGGCCAGCTGCAATGCACCACGGATTGGATTCGGGAGATGTCCGGCATTGAGGAACGGCGTTTCGCGGATGACCAGGAAACGGTGGTGGATATGGGCTATGCCGCTGCCCGCCAATGCCTGGAGCGCGCCGGTGTGCTGGCCGAACAGGTGGGCATGCTGATTGTGGCGTCTGGATCGGGTGACCGGCGCTTTCCAGGTCCGGCCTGCAGCATTGCGGCACGCCTGGGTTTGAATCAGACCCCGGCACTGGACGTTCCCATGGCAAGCGCCGGTTCGTTATTCGGCATGTCCATCGCCAGCCGCCTGACCGCCGCTTACGAGCGCATTCTGGTGATCGGCACGGAGAAGATGTCCACGTTTGCGATTCGCCAGCCGCTGGATAAGAACATCGCCATTCTGTTTGGCGACGGGGCCGGGGCCTGTTTGATTACCGCGGGGCGCGGCGATACCCGGATCGTCGATTCGGTGCTCCATACCGACGGCCACTTCGCCGAGGATCTCCGGCTGGGCCATACCGGGCCGTTTGAGATGAACGGACGGTCGGTAATTACGCAGGCCTGGCGCAAGATTCCGGCCGCGATCATGGAAGTGCTGGAGCGCAATGCGAAGATCGCCGCCGAAGTGGAGATTTTCCTGATGCATCAGGCCAATCAAAACCTGATCGATCGCGTTGCGCGGTCGCTGCATGTTCCATCGAAGAAATTCTTTTCGAATATCGCGCGCTACGGGAACACCTCCTCGGCATCCATGTTGATTGCGGCGTCGGAGTGGTTTGCGCTCGGGAAGCCGCAGCCCGGCGCGGCCATCTGCTTTGCCGGTTTCGGCGCGGGCTTCCACTGGGGCGCGCTGCTGGCGGTGAATGACGGGGGCTAGCCTCCGCGCCGCACACGTTGAGTAAGCGGCCCACCGGTTGCGGTTTTCAGCGGTTATCGACCCGATGTCGCCAGCCGCGTTCGAAACCGCTTTTTTATAGCATGCTCGCCGAGTTGCGGTAGCATGGCAGCAGATCGAGCATGCTTTCCGCGCCCGATTCCAGCGCAACTCATAAAAGAAGTGTTTTTGTCTTGGCCTGTCTACCGCGGAATGAAAACGAAGACCACAAAACCCTCTGAGCGGCAAGCGATATTAGAAGACCGCCGCAACTTAAAGATGGCGCGATCAGCTCACGCGTATGTCCGGGGCAATACTTCG
>JBBQUE010000108.1:0-7916 GCA_038212805.1 Bryobacterales bacterium
CGTTGTGAGCGAAGCGTCCGCGGCGCATTGGTAGCTGGCGGCGTTGGCCAGGGCGCGGAACAAGTTTCTACGGCAAATCGTGCAATGCGCTGCCAGATTGCAGCTTGGCCCGCTCCAGGGCCGCTTGAACGTGGGGCAGGATGTTTTCCTTCCCGATGCGGCGCACAAACTCAGGTTGCTGCAGCATGAACGCCGGTTGTTCGCGCGCTCCGCACAGCAGCAGCGTCCGGCCAGTCTTGCGGAGCTGATCGGCAAATATCTGAAGGGCGTGCAGGCCGGTGGCATCAATGGCGGTCATGTTGCGCACCCGCAGGATCACCACCTGCGCCAGGGCCTTAAGATCCCCAATCTCCTCTGCCAGCTTGTCGGTAGTCCCGAAGAGAAACGGTCCGTGGATCCGGACGATGGTGACGTACGGCGGAACCTCTTTATCCTGCAGGTTGTGGGCGCGTCCGGCTTCAATATATTCCGGTGTAACGATGGCCACGGTGGTGGTCTTTGAGATCCGGTAGATATACAGCAAGGCCGCAAGCGCCATGCCAACTTCCACGGCCATTGTCAGATCCGCCAGCACGGTCAGCGCAAACGTGGCGGCCCACACGGCTATGTCGGCGCGGCTGAGGGTGAGAATGGTCCCAATCTCGCCCCACTCGCCCATGTTGTAAGCCACCAGGAAGAGCACCGCGGCCAGCGTAGCCAGCGGAATGAACTTCGCCAGCGGGGCGGCGATCAGCAAAATCAAAGCCAACGTGAGCGCATGGACGATGCCAGCCACCGGAGTCTTTGCGCCGGAGCGGATGTTGGTAGCGGTCCGGGCGATGGCCCCAGTTGCGGGGATACCGCCGACCAGCGGGCTAACCAGGTTGGCCACGCCTTGCGCGATCAGTTCCACGTTGGAGTTGTGCTTATCGCTCGACATGCTGTCCGCCACCACGGCGGATAACAGACTCTCCAGCGCAGCCAGCAGGGCCACGGTGAGGGCGGATGGCAGCAGCGGGAGAATCAGATCGGCGCGGAAGGGCGGGATGTGGATCGCGGGGAGGCCGGTCGGGATTCCGCCGAACTTCGATCCGATAGTATCGATGGGAAGGTGGAACAGCATCACCGCCGCCGTGCCCGCAAATAGCGCCACGATAGACCCGGGAACCCGTTTGGTGAGCATCGGCCAGAAAAGCAGTATTGCCAGCGATGCGCCGCCCACCAATGCAGTTCGCGGATCTACCGTGTTCAGATTGGCCCACAGCAGTTCCATGCGCGGCGCAAACTGGCTGGGGATAGCGCCGGTGGTGAGGCCTAGAAAATCGCGGATCTGCGTGGAGGCGATCAGCACCGCGATGCCGTTGGTGAAGCCGATGGTGACGGGGCGCGGGATGAACTTCACCGCTGTACCCAGGCCCGTGGCGCCCATCAAAACCAGCAGGACGCCGGCCATCATGGTAACCATCAGCAATCCGGAGAGCCCGAACTTCGTGACGATCCCGGCTACGATGACAACGAAAGCGCCGGTGGGTCCGCCGATCTGGGTCCGGGAACCGCCCAATGCCGAGATGATAAATCCCGCGACCACGGCGGTGTAGATTCCGGCCTGGGGCGTGACGCCGGATGCAATTCCAAACGCCATCGCCAGTGGCAATGCCACCAGCCCGACCGTCAACCCGGCGATGACGTCGGCGGAAAAGATGCGCCAGCTATATTGGCGGAGGCACAACACCAGTTTGGGGAGCCACTGGTCCAGTTCACTTTGCGGCAGCGCGTTCACGAATACCTATCATGGTACAGGACGCAGGCTACACTGGATTCAAACCCAATTCCTTCGGGAGAGCTTTGATGAAATTGTTGTCCGTAATGGTGTTCTGCCTGTCCGGCGCGGTTGCGGCGGCGGAGACGCCCACGCCTGAGCAGTTCTTCGGGTTCCGCATGGGCACGGACAAAAAGCTCGCTCGCTGGGACAAAATCGTCGAGTATTTCGACCGGGTCGCCGCTACGTCGGACCGCGTCCGGCTACGGAACCTGGGCCCCACCACCAACGGCAACCGGTTCATTGTCCTGGAGATTTCCGCGCCTGAAACGCTGAAAAATCTGGACCACTTCAAGGCCATGCAGCGCAAGCTGTACTTCCAGGGCGGCGCACCCACGGCTACCGAACGGGACGAGATCTTCCGCGACCACAAGGCAGTGGTGTTGATCACCACCAACGTCCACGCCACCGAGATCGGCGCGTCCCAGATGGTGCCGGAATATGTTTACCAGCTGGCCACCAGCAACGACCCCAAAGTGCGCCACATTCTGGCGGAGACCATCTTCTTATTGGTGCCCAGCCTGAACCCGGACGGGCAGATCATGATTACGGACTGGTACAACAAAAACGTTGGAACGCCCTATGAACCCAGCCCTCTGCCGTGGCCCTATCATCCCTACATCGGGCACGACAACAACCGCGACATGTACATGTTCACGCAGCGCGAAAGCCAGTTGACGGCGCACCTGCTGTGGCAGGATTGGTTCCCTTCCATCTGGCTGGATGAACATCAGCAGGGCAGCGCCGGATCGCGTATTTTCGTGATGCCGGCCACGGACCCGATAAACGCCAACGTGCATCCGCTGATCTACCGGCTGAACGGTTTCTATGGGCAGGCCCAGGGTGCGGCGCTGGAGGCTTCCGGCAAGGACGGAATCATTTATAACGCTACCTACACCAACTACTGGGAAGGCGCGATGGCGTGGTCCGGCTGGTGGCACAATCAGGTGGGCTTGCTGACGGAGTTGGCCAGCGCACGTATCGCATCGCCCATTGATCAGCGGCGCGCGACGTACGATCCGGCGGCTCCCGCGCGCCCACAGGCACCGGCTGCGCCCGAGGATTTCCAGGCAGAACGCCGCCGCCTGATGGAGAATCCGGACGAGCCGCTACCGGCCCCGCGCGATGTGATCCCGCGCACGGAATACCCGCGTCCCTGGATGGGCGGCAAATGGACCTTGCGCGACATAGTGGATTACGAACTGATCGCGACCGAGGCGCTGCTGGAGACGGCCGCCAACGAGCGCGAATCTTTGCTACGGCAGATTTTTGAGGTAAATCGCGCCACCGTGGAAGCCGGACGCAATGGCCAGATCGCCGGGAAAGAACGGGTGTTCGCCATTCTGATCCCCGCGGACGGGCAGCAGGATCCAAACGAAGCCACTGACCTGGTGAACCGGCTGCGGATGGCGGGAGTGGAGATTGATCGGGCTGCCGGGCCTTTCGAAAGCAACGGCAAGAAGTACGCCGCGGGCACATACGTGATTCGCATGGCGCAGGTGTTCGCGCGCTATGCCAAAGATATGCTGGAGCGGCAATATTATCCGGAAGTGCGGCGCAGTCCGAACGGCCCGGCGGAGCCCCCGTACGACGTTTCAGGTTGGTCGCTGGGCATGCAGATGGGCGTAAACACCGTAGCGGCGGCCTTCCCGTTGCCGGAATCGTTGAAGCTGGAACCGGTTACGGCCCCGCTGAAGCCGGAGTTGGCAATCGACCGGTCCTCAGCCGATGCGTTCACGTTCCCGTTTCGCGGGCCGTTGGCCGCCACGCTGGTGAACCGTTTGCTGAAGGAAGGTGCGCGCGTGGATCTGGGCCGGACCCATGCCAGCGTCACCGGCATTTCCGTGGCAAAGCTGGCCACGCTGTCGGAAGGTTTCACTCTGACCGGTAACGACGCGCCCGCGCATAAAACGAAGCCAACGCCAACAGCCAGAGCCTCCGGCGATCTGACGCTGACCCGTGCGCCCCGCGTGGCGCTCTATCAGCCTTGGACCAGCAACATGGACGAAGGCTGGACCCGCTGGGTGTTCGACAACTACAGCATGCCCTACACCAACGTACATAACGCCGACCTGCAGGCGGGTGGGTTGCACGCCAGGTACGACGCCGTGATTCTGCCCGACCAGCAACCGAAAGAGATTCTGGAAGGCCTGGATTTCAAGTCCATCCGGCCGGAGTACAAGGGCGGCATCGGGGAAAAAGGTCTCCAAGCTCTGCGCGATTTCATGAACGAGGGCGGCACCGTGATCGCGTTGGGAGCCAGCAGCGGGCTGCTGATTGAGAAGTTTCCGATTCCGGTCCGGGACCTGAAGAAGGGGCTGAACCGCGAGCAGCATTTCGCGCCGGGGACGGTGGTGAATATTGAGATCGATGCGGCGCACCCGCTGGCGCATGGGACCGCCGCCAGCAGCCATGGATTCTATAACAATTCGCCGTTTTTCACACTCACCGAAGGCTTCGCTTCGCAGCGGGCCACCGTTGTGGCGCGCTACCCGAACACCAATGTGGTGGCGTCCGGCTGGCTGCGCGGCGAGGATCTGATGGCGGGGCGGGCTGCGGTAGTGGCGATCGAAATGAATCCCGGCAAGATGGTGCTGTTTGGGCTCCGGCCGCAACACCGCGCCCAGACCCATGCCACCCTGCCGCTGCTGTTTAATGCTATCTATTGGTCAGTAAGTCCGTAGGCGGGTACGTTACCATGGGGAGGATTAAACGCTAAGGAGAATTGAATGGAAAGACCTGGAGCCACCACCATGCGGGGCAACCCGCTTACGCTGATCGGACCTGAGCTGAAAGCGGGCGACAAGGCCCCCAATTTCGATACGGTTTCGGACACTTTGCAGCCCGTGAACCTGGAAAAGACCGGCAAGGGCGTGCGGATTTTCAGCGTGATTCCGTCTTTGGACACACCTGTGTGTGATGCCCAGACCAAGCGCTTCGATGAAGAAGCTTCCAAGCTGCCTTCGGTTCAGATTTATACCGTCAGCATGGATCTGCCTTTCGCGCAAAAGCGTTGGTGCGGGGCCTTCGGAGCCAACAATGTCAAGATGTTGTCGGACCATCGCAACGGATCGTTCGGGGAGCATTACGGCACGCTGATCAAGGATTTGCGCATCGAGAGCCGCGCGATTTTTGTGGTGGATCAGAACGATACCATCCAATATGCGCAGTACGTAAAGGAAGTTGCTGACCATCCGGATTACGACTCCGCCCTGGCTGTAGCCAAGACGTTGGTGGGGTGACGATGGACGGAAACGTTCTGGCGGCAGCCGGCATCTTCATGCGCTGGCTGCACATCATTTCGGTAGTTACCATTGTGGGCGGGTTCATCTTCGCGCGATACATGGTGGCTCCCGCCCTGGCCGCGCTCACCCCTTCGGCAGCCGGGGCCTTCTCAACCAGCATGATTGTCCGCTTCCGGCCCGTTTTGTACGGGGCGCTGGGCGGCGTGTTGGTATCGGGGCTGTATAACTACCTCACGAAGGCGAGCTACCCGCCGCACTACCACGCCGTAATCGGCGTCAAGTTTCTGCTGGTGTTGCACGTGTTCGCCGCGTCTGTGCTTTACACCATGCCGAATGTGGCCGAGGCGTCCCGGGTGCGCAAGCTCAACGGACTGGTGTTTTCGAGCGTGGCAATCATCCTGCTCTCGGCCGTATTGCGCTATTTGACGCTCTCCGCGGGTTTGATCAAATGACAGCGCCGGGCGGTTACGAAGCTCTACGGAAACGGGCCGCCTGGCTGGATGTCTCCTCGCGCGGCAAGATCCTGGTTATGGGCGAGGACCGGGCCCGGTTGCTGCACGCTATGACCACCAACAACGTGCAGGAATTGACGCCGGGGGACTGGTGTTACGCGTATTTCCTGAGCGCCCAGGGCCGGATTCTGGCGGACGTGAATATCCTGTGCCAGGCGGACGCGCTGCTGCTGGATACCGAGCCGGAGAGCGTGAAGAAGATCTTCGACCATCTGGACCAGTACATTATCGCGGATGACGTGACGTTGGAAGATCAGACTGGCGTGCTGGCCACGATTGCGGTGGAGGGGCCGGAAGCGAATGCGTTGGTGGACGCGTTTGCGCCCGTATTTCCGATTTCGCTCACGGGGGCCGGCGGGTTCCTGATCATCGCGCCGATGGCCGACAAGGCTGCGATTGAACAGAAACTGGATGCTGCCGGGGTGACAGCGGCCACGCCCGAGGCGTTTCGGATTGTGCGGATCGAGCACGGGAAACCGCGATATGGCGAGGATCTCACGGAGCGGTTTCTGTCGCAGGAAGCCAATCAGGCGCACGTGCTTAGTTTTACGAAGGGCTGCTACCTGGGCCAGGAGATCGTGGAGCGGGTGCGGTCCCGCGGGCAGGTTCATCGTCTGTTGATGCCGCTTCGGATTGAGAGCACGGAGATCCCCGCGCCTGGCACCAAGGTGATGGAGGGAACAGTGAGTATGGCCGAGATTACGTCCGCGGCGTTTTCGCCTGCATTGGGTCAGGTGGCGGCGCTGGCTTACGTGCGCACCGACAAAGCGCGCCCGGGAGCGGAAATGCGGTTGGGTGACGCCGTGGTGCGGGTAGTTTAGCGCAAGTTTAACGCGGCGGACCCAGCGGACTGGGGGCGCACCCAGTGGTGCGAGACGTCCAGGTGATGCCGGAGATTTTCCAGCCTTCGGGGGTCTTGACCAAGCTCACTGCATCCACGCCGCAATGGTGGAATTTGCCATCGCGCCAGAAATCGTAATCTGCCCAGAGCTGCGCGAGAGGGCCGTCGATCCGCACCTTGACGTCCCACATGCGCTCTAAGATCGGCTCTTTGATGCTGCTGAGACGCGCCGCGAATTGCTCCAGCGACCCGATGTTGGGCATGCCGTCTTCGCGAATCGCCACCGTGCGGCCTTCGCCCAGAACCACGGACTTGGCGGCTTCGGAGTCGTGCGCGGCCATGGCATCGAAGAGTCTCTGAACGGCAGCGATGGTAAGCTTTTCGTTGGGGTCGGCCGCGGCGAGAGGCGGCAACAGGCAGAGAATCAGCAATATGGCGCGCATGGAATTCAGTGTAGCGAGATGCCCTGAAGTGCGCCAGCCTCGCGCTTACGATTAAGTTACATAATTATCCAGAGGAGCCTGGCACGTGCCCATCAACGAAAATCTGAGTTGGCATGAAGTTGGCGCGATCAGCACGGGCGGGGACAACCACGTTGGCGATGCATTCAAGGGCGGGTATGCGGATAAGGTGCTGCTCCCGGCGGGTTTTGAATTGTATAAATTCAACGAATACAATTCGCTCGCGCCTCCGGGCGCTACGACCATCAGTCCGTGGTGGAGCCCTTTGAAGGACTACAAGCACGATGGCGGATGGGAACAGCGCAAGAAACTGGCGGCTCATCTGGGTGTAAGTGTTCGTGAGTTCGGGCGCGTTACCTCAGCGGTCAAGGAGAACTGGAATTCCATGTCCTATCTGCTGGTCATCATCCTGGGTGAGAGTACTTACGCGTATTTCGGCGGATTCGCGCAGATGGCCCGAATCGACGCGAATTCGCAATCCAAAAGGGTCATCGCTCCGGGTGCGGGTGGCAGCGGTTTTAAGGCCGAAGGCCGGGGAGCTACAAAGAATCTGCCAGGCGGGGGTACGCAGTTCTACATTCCCAATTTGCGGCCTCAGGATGTGTCGTCCTGGCGCGTGGAATCTTTGCTGGGTTGTTGAGGTTGAGGGGATTCGAGAGTACCTGCCTCGCCGAGTCGTCGAGCGCTGTGAGCCGGACTCCGTCTCGACTCCCCCTATGTGCGAGAACATCGCTTGCATAGGTCTGTCGAGGTGTCCCAACTTCGCGAAAGAGCTTAGGTTACCACGCTCCAAGAATAAGGGCTACCGGGCGTAATCTTACGGTACTAGTCGAGCAATTGCAGTCACTTGCACGTTAAGGGATCGTCAGTGCGAGTGACTACTCCAACGCTATTGTAGGGAGGAGGCTTAAAGGCAAAAAACGCAGACGAATGAGATTGGCGGGGACGACGGGGCTCGAATGCGTGCAAGGCCTATTCATCCAGCACCACATGTTGCTAAGTATTTGATTCCTTTAGCGTTTGGTATTTTACTTTTTACCTGTTTTCAACGGCTTTTTG
>JBBQUE010000109.1:0-7914 GCA_038212805.1 Bryobacterales bacterium
TTTTCGTCCTGGGTGATACGCATGCGCTATACAAATTTGACGCCTCGCTTGGATAGCAGATTTAAAACCCCTCCACTTCAGTAAAATCAAAAATCGCTTCATTCCAGCTGAATAGTTGTTCATTGCTTTATCTGTGACTGAAACGACTTTTAGTAATCCATGGATTCTGAAGTGGTAGACAGTTAGAGTAGAGAAGGAAGCAAATGCAAAAACCAATTCAGGAATACAGTGGATTCGCGGACGACCAGCTCGTGACCATGGCGCAAGCTGGGAATGACCAAGCCTTCGCGGATCTGATTCGGCGCCATCAATCTTCGTCTACCAAACTAGCCCTCTCCATTTTGCGGGACCGCCAGGATGCTGAGGATGAAGTTCAAAACGCCATGTGGAAAGCCTTTCAACACATCGGCCAGTTTCAGCGCGACGCCAAGTTCTCCACCTGGTTGACGCGGATTGTTGTAAACCAATGCCTGATGCGCCTCCGGCAAGCCCGGCGCGCGAAGTTCCTTTACATCGACGACACCCAGATCGGCGAGGAGATCGCGACGCTGGAACTCCCTGACTTGCGCAGCAGCCCGGAACGCGAACTAGGCCAGTCTGAGGTCGCTGGAGTGCTAAAGCGCGAGATCCATCGCATTCCGCCACTGCTCCGCAAGGTATTCCTGTTACGCGACATTCAGGAATTGCCGATGCCAGAGGTGGCCGCGGAACTTGGTATCTCTGTAGCGGCCGCGAAATCCCGGTTACTTCGGGCACGCATGGAGCTTCGGACGCGCATGGGAAAACATTTCGGCCGCCTGGGTCCCGCCACTTTGATGGCCTAGCGGTTGGGAACGGTCTATACTCATCGGAGGAGACCGCTTTTTGAGCGATTGGAAATACGCACAGAAGACCGCATCGGAAAAACTTGCACTGCTGCATTTCTTTTCGGTGAATAAACATCAACCGAATGGTGACTTCGTTTTTCGAATCACCATTCACGAATACTTCACTCCTGAAATCGGTTCGCTTCGTTTGTTTGCTCAAGCGGACCGTCAAACCAATCAGAACACGATCGCCTTTACACCAGTCGGGTGGGGGAGTACTCTCTTGGCGGCTCTCTCGGAGTGCATTTCCAACCTGGAGCGTTTCCCTTACCAGGGACCGGAAACGGAGAAATTCTAAAACTTGTTGCTGCGCAGCAGCGCCAAGGGATAATGCGTTCCCCGCCAGTCGATGCCGCCGTTGGCCAGAGTGATAACCGTGGAGCGGATTACCAGATAGATGCAGATGGCTGCTCCCACGGGTGTAGTTAGACACCACCACCAGGAAATGCCAATTAGCCTGGAGTTCAGCGAAAACAGAATGCAGAACGCCAGCACGGTCAATCCGTTCACCCACTGGACCGGGCCGCGAAACAGGACGACTGCCAGGAAGGGCCAGATCAAAAGTGTAAACTGCATCAGCACCGCGATCGCAACCAGCGGGATACTGTACTTGGCTCCGGCGAAAAGATTCTTCATCAGGCCGCCTTGCAGTTGGCGGAACGATTGATACCATTCCACTGTCAGGAAGCGGGTGGCGAATACCATGTCCTGCCGAAAGCCATTTTGTTTCATTAGCTTGCCGAGCATGATGTCGTCATCCGGGCGCATGGCGATGGGTTCATGCCCGCCCGCTGCGACATAGGCCGAACGGCGGAGAAGATTGAATGCGCCTATTCCGATGTATGCCTTGCTCTTGGGATCCCGGACCTTCCACGGTTTGGCGTAGAGGCTGAAGCCGAGCGCAAATACTCCGAGGAAGGCATTGCTCCAGAAACCGGGAACCAGAGCACGGGGCGCGGCGGTGAGATGATCTAGCCCTTCGTCCTCCACATACGCCAGTGCGCGCCGGAGCACGGTGGGCTCCATCACGACATCGGCATCGGTGAAGAGCAGGAATTCGCCTTTGGCCAGGTTTGCACCTTGTTGCAGCGCGTTGTTTTTCCCCAGCCACCCGGTTGGCAACTCCTTAATATGGATCACCCTGAACCCGGAGTTTTGCGCAGCCATGCGATCCAGAATCTCGCCGGTGCGATCAATGGACCGGTCTTCCACCACGATCACTTCGAAGTTGGGATAGTCCTGGGCTAAGACGGAGCGGAGGGCGTGCTCAATCCCATATTCCTCATTGCAGGCAGGAATTATTACCGAAACGCTGGGAGCTTTTTCGTTCGCGATAGGGGAAATGGTGTGCAGGTGGCGGAGCTTCAGTCCACCGATGGTAACCTCGGCCCCTTGCGCTACGTAGGCGATCAGCGTTATGAGGCCGAGAACGAATAGAAACGTCAACCGGTTACGCGGCCTTGCGTTCGGCTTCGGTAGGCAGTTCTGCCTGGCGTACTGATTTTGCGATGCCCAGATTTCGCAGGGTCCAAATGGAGATCCAGGTCATGTCAATCTCATACCAGGCTAAGCCATGGCGCGCGGAAGTGGGATGCGCATGGTGATTGTTGTGCCAACCTTCACCGAATGTCAGCAAGGCCACCCACCAGTTGTTGCGCGAATCGTCACGGGTCGCAAAGCGCCGGTTGCCCCACAAGTGGGTGGCGGAATTTACCAGCCAAGTGGCGTGCAATCCCATCACAACGCGGAAGAACAGGCCCCACAGCAGGAACGGCAAGCCGCCGAAAACCAGCAGCGCTACTCCCAGAATAGCCAGAGGCACATAGTGATATTCAGAAAGCCAGACGTGGAAAGGATCCTTCATCAGATCCGGCGCGTAGCGCTTGCAGGCTTCGGTATCGCATTGGGTGACTTCGCCGACCAGCATCCAGACAATGTGGGACCACCACTTTCCATCGCGGGGCGTGTGGGGATCGCCGTCTTTATCGGAGAACTGATGATGAACGCGGTGATTGGCCACCCAGAAAATAGGGCCCCCTTCCAGCGCCATTGTGCCGCAGATCGTAAGGAAATACTCCACCAGTCTTGGGACCTTATAGGACCGGTGCGTCAGCAGCCGGTGATACCCCATGCCGATTCCAAAGCTGAGCGTTATCCAATAAAGGATGATGGCAGTGGCCACCGCCGGCCAGCTAAAGAAGAATAGCGCTGCCACGGCTCCCGCATGGAAAATGGTGAAAGCGATGACGGTGGTCCAGTTGAGTCCTTCCCGCTTAATGGTTGGAGCTACGTTGCTATCCAAGAGGTTTCCTTATTTTGAAGGTATCAGCCAGGGGTTCAGCCTAGTGTAAGACTTGTGTAATAGCCATGTTTCAAAAACATAAATCATGCATGTATGGACTGAGCGGCCTCGTTTTGGCTGCCTGCATGACGTTGGCGATTCGCCAGGCCTCCGGGCAGGAAGAATTGGACTCGTTGAAGGTGTGCGCGAATACACAGAAACTTCTCATTGAAAACGCCTTTGTGCGGGTGATCGACGATAAGATCCCGCCGGGAGTGGCCGAACCCAAACACCGGCACGCCCATGGGCTAACCATCGTATTGGGCCCCTACGAAGCGGAACAGACGGTGTATCCGGAGGGGCGCGTGGTTCGGTCTCAGCGCAACTTTGGCGATGTGGCGTGGACGGAGCCTACGGTTCATGAAGTTCGGAACGTGGGAAAAACCGACTCGCACGTGATCCGGATAGAGCTGAAATAGTACTTCGGGCGGGTGCAAAGCGCGGGACAATAGGAACCATGCAACGGCTGATGGCCTTCTTGGTTGTGTTCGCGGCGGTCTGCCGCGGCCAGGGCACCACGGTGAATTCCATTTCGCTCAGCAATGGAGTCCACCTGCAAATCGAGAGCCATCTGGGACGCCCCACGCCGCAGCAGGTGATCTCGGCGGACATGGCTCCGGCCAGCGGGAATAGCTTCTACCGCATTTTCCGCGATCAGAACGGGCTGGCGGTCTACGCCTATGAGCTGATGCTGGAAAGGTTGTCATCCCAGACCGAATTCCGGTTGACCGTAAAGCCGGCCGGCACCGGGCTGGAACGGGTGTTCCCCCGGACCAACGGCGGGAAACCCACCCCGACGATGTCCGCCAGCCGCCAACTGGCGACGCTGCATCCTGGGGACCGCGTGGAGATTCCGGTGTTTGAGAGGGCCGGGACGGGGCAGCAAGTGGTGGACGGAATCGAGCTGCGGCTGGATTCGGCACCACCGCCAGCGCGCTCAGTCGACGCGTTGCGATTCGCGGGATTGCAGGTTTCGGTGAATGGGAATCCGGTCTCCAGCGGGAATTCAAAAGCCGTGGTCTCCGGCCGGTATGCGATGTTCTATTTGCCGGGTCGGGGTGGATACTTCTTTGCGATGGATGCTCCGGCGGGACGGGGATTTATGAAGGCCGGTTCGATTGACGGCACGCGCATGGAGTTTGTGTTGGACAACCAAAGCTTTGAGTGTGTGGCCCAGGTTCCGATTCTGGTTGGGCCGGAGGCGGGGTCCGGCCGAGGGCAGGTTTGGGTTTACCACGATCCGGCGTATAAGCCCGAGGGGAACTGGACGCGGCCGCTGGATTCACCTACTGAGATTCGGGGATCCTCAGTGTTCTTCGCGGCCGCGGGCGATTCGTTACATTGGTGGCTGAGGTAGGCTACCTGTGGCGGAAGTCAAAAATGGACCGGCCCGGGCGCTTCGTGCGGAATCAGATGAGAGGGAAGTTCATGGATAGACATTTACAGGCTGCTAACAGCCCGGGACGAAAGGCCGAACAGGCGAAAACGCCTGCCAGCAGCCTGCAAACTCACTGATTCCGCAAGGTTGGCGCGGGCGTTTCGCCTGCGATTCGGCGCGTGAACTTTTTCCGCCACGGGCTGCTAACGCATTAAACGCCCCAGCAGTAGTCTTCCACTACCTTTTCGATGGATTCATCCTTGGCCGTGAGGCGCATTAACTCCAGGCGGATGGCGTCCAGGAGAGCGCGCCAACTGGCTTCGATTACGTTATCGGACACGCCGACGGTTGCCCAGCTGCGCCGGTGATCGGACCACTCCACTAAGACGCGCACCTTGGCGGCCGTGCCTTTCTTAGGTTCCAGCACGCGCACTTTGTAATCGGTGAGGCGGACGTCGGCGATCTTCGGGTACACTGTGGAAAGGCACTGGCGCAGGCAGACGTCCAGCGCGTTCATGGGGCCTTGGCCAGACGCCATGGCGGTGTGGACCGCGTCGTTGATGGTTAGGGTTACCGTGGCGGTGGTGCCGCCGATCATGCGCGTAGTGACGTCGTACCCGACCACTTCGAACAGGCTGACGCCGGGGTGAAGCGCTTCCCGCACCAGCAGTTCGAAGGTACCTTCGGCGGCTTCCAGTTCATAGCCCTGGTACTCCAGATCTTTGATGCGATCGAGCAGATGCCGTCGCGCATCCGCATCCAGGCGATCTTCCAGGCCGTGTTCCTTCAGTTTGTACAGCACATTGCCGCGGCCAGATAAATCGCTCAGCAGGACGCGCTGGCGGTTGCCGATGGTCTCGGGCGTGATGTGTTCATAGGTGGCCGAATCCTTGAGAACCGCACTCACATGAACGCCGCCTTTGTGGGCGAAGGCGCTACGGCCGACATAGGGCTGATCGTTGCGCAGAGGCAGGTTCGCCAGCTCTGAGATATAGCGGGCGACGTTCGTCAGGTTGGCCAGATTCTCGCGGCCGATGGTGGTGTGGCCGAGCTTGATCTCCAGGTTGGGGATCACGGAGCAGAGGTTGGCGTTCCCGCAACGTTCGCCATAGCCATTGATGCAGCCCTGAACGTGTGTGCAGCCCGCTTCCACCGCTGCGATGGTGTTTGCCACCGCGACATCGGAATCGTTATGGGTGTGGATGCCCAGAATCCCGTCGAAGCGCTTGCGAACTTCGGCGACAATCTCCACCAGGCGATGGGTGAGCGTACCGCCGTTGGTATCGCACAGCACCAGAATGTCAGCACCCGAATTTTTGGCCGCTTCCAATGTGCGCAACGCGAAATCCGGGTTGGCAATGAAGCCATCGAAGAAGTGTTCGGCGTCGTAAATCACTTCGCGGCCATGCTTCTTGAGATAGCCGACGGTCTCCGAAATCAGCGCCAGATTCTCATCTTCGGTAACGCCCAGGGCGCGCTGGGTATGCAGATCCCAACTCTTGCCAAAGATGGCGATGGTCTCGGTCTGCGATTCAATCAGGGCGCGGACATTGGGATCTTGGTCCACGGAATTCCGGGCGAACCGGGTGGCGCCGAACGCGGTCAGGCGCGCATGCTTCAGCTTCAAGTCCCGGGCCTGCGCGAAGAAATCCTTATCCTTCGGGTTTGACCCGGGCCATCCGCCCTCAATATAATCGATACCCAGTTCGTCAAGCTTTCTGGCAATAATCAGCTTGTCTTCAACGGAGAAGGAGACGGCCTCTCCCTGAGTGCCGTCCCGCAATGTGGTATCGAATATTTGGATTTTCATGGTTGCTTAAGAGGCAGTCCCGACCACTTGGTCTTGCGGAACGCCGGCTTCCTTTTTGCGTTTCAGGAATGTCATCATGCTGCGGAGTTCGACGCCCACGTGTTCAATCTGCTGATCCCGCGCGCCTTCCCGCATGGCGAGAAACTTGTGGCGTCCGGACTTGTTTTCTTCCATCCACTCACGGGCGAACTGCCCGGACTGAATTTCCGACAGAATCTTCTTCATCTCGGCGCGTGTTTCGGCTGTGACTAAGCGGGGGCCACGGGTGTAGTCGCCGTATTCGGCGGTGTCGGAAACGGAGAAGCGCATGTAGTTCAGGCCGCCCTCATAGATCAGGTCGACGATGAGTTTCAGCTCATGCAGGCATTCGAAGTAGGCGATTTCGGGGGCGTATCCGGCTTCGACCAGAGTCTCAAACCCGGCCTTCACCAGTTCGCTCACTCCGCCGCATAGTACGGTCTGCTCGCCGAACAGATCGCTCTCAGTCTCTTCCTTAAATGTGGTGGAAATCACGCCGGCCTTGAGGCAGCCGAGCGCCAGCGCGTAGGTCAGGGCATTCGCCAATGCATGGCCGGACGCATCCTGATGAATGGCCACCAGGGCGGGCACGCCAACGCCTTCAGTGAACAGTTCGCGCACGCGGTGGCCGGGGGCTTTGGGCGCGATCATGGAGATATCCACGCCGGCCGGAGGCTGGATGAATCCAAAGTGGATGTTGAAGCCGTGGGCGAACATCAGCGTCTTGCCGGGCGCCAGATTCGGCGCGATTTCCTGGGTGTAGAGGTCGCCCTGGATATGATCGGGAACCAGCACCATCAGGACGTCTGCCGCTTTGGTGGCTTCGCCAACAGACAGAACTTTCAGCCCGGCTGCTTCCGCCTTGGCCGCGCTCTTGCTTCCCGCGTGCAGTCCGACCACGACTTGGACGCCGCTGTCGCGTAGATTGAGCGCGTGGGCGTGACCCTGGCTGCCGTAGCCAATAATGGCGACCGTCTTGTTTTTGAAGAGGTCGAGGTTTCCGTCTTTTTCGTAATATCGTTGGGGCATGGATTTGTATTTGTCTTAGATTTTTACCGGTTCCAGCAGTTCGGTTCGAACACCACTGGCCGATTTAGTGGAGATAGGGGGTGCCAGGCGCAACTTCTTCGCTTCGAGCGAAACTGCGACTGCGCCGGAGCGCGTGACTTCGATCTCGCCATAGCTGCGCATGATGTCGATGAATTCATCCAGCTTTTCGGATTCGCCGGTGGCCTCAAGCGCAAAGCCTTCCGTGGAGGAATCCACCACGCGCGCGCCGAAAATCTCGGCTTCCTTCAAGATCGCGGTGCGGTTCGACATAGCGGAACGAATGCGCATCAGCACCATCTCGCGGCAGACCGATGGGACGTCCGTCATATCGGTGGCCTGCAATACATTAATGAGCTTGTTCATCTGCTTGATCACCTGGGCGCGCAGGTGCTGTTCCACGTCGACCGCGATGCTCATGCGCGAAAGTTCGGGGTCCAGCGTGCGCGCTACC
>JBBQUE010000110.1:0-7891 GCA_038212805.1 Bryobacterales bacterium
GAACGTGCTGTTCATTTTAATGGACGACCTGGGCTGGCACGATACGTCCCCGTATGGGAATACGTTCATCGACACGCCCAACCTGGCGCGGTTCGCGTCCGAGAGCACCCGCTTCACCAATGCTTATGCGGCCTGCCCGGTTTGCTCGCCAACGCGCGCCAGCATCATGACCGGCCAGTATCCGGCCCGCCTCCACTTGACCGACTGGATTCCCGGACGCAAACCGTGGCCCTACGCCAAGCTGCTGACACCGGGTTTCGAGCAGCAGCTTCCGAAGGGCGAAATTACCCTGGCGGAAGCGTTGCGTCCGGCCGGATATAAGAGCGCCGCCATCGGAAAATGGCACCTGGGCGGGAAAGGGTTTGCACCCACGGACCGGGGTTTTGACGTGAATATTGCCGGGAACGCGGCGGGCTCTCCTCCCAAATATTTCGGCCCGCTTGAGCTACCGGGCCTGACCCTGGAGCCGGGTGAATTTTTGACGTCCCGATTGACGCTGGAGGGCGTACGTTTTATGAGGGAAACGTCCCCCAATCCATTCTTTCTCTACCAGGCCCACTTTACCGTCCATATGCCGTTGCAAGCACCCGAACCCCTGATCGCGAAATACCGGAAACGCGATACCGGGGACGTGGACCCAATTTACTGTGCCATGGTGGAAAGCGCGGACGACTCCGTGGGACGGTTATTAAAAGCTCTGGAGGAAACAGGCCAGGCCGGCAGCACCATAGTAGTTATGTTTTCCGATAACGGCGGCGTGCGCTACCAGGGCACCCGTGGGGCTCCTGTTACGAACAACTCGCCCCTCCGCGCGGGGAAAGGCCATTTATATGAAGGCGGAATCCGCGAACCTCTCCTCATCCGCTGGCCCGGGGTGGGCCGCCCCGGTGGGACCATTCATGAGCCTGTAAGCAGCATCGATTTGTTTCCCACGCTATGCGCGGCTGCCAAGGTCCGGCACGGCAAAGTAGATGGCGTTTCGATGCAACCACTGTTACGCGGCGGGAAGATTTCCGCGCGACCGCTGTTCTGGCATTACCCGCATTATAGTGATCAGGGAGGCAGGCCGTCCGGAGCAGTCCGCCAAGGGGATTGGAAATTAATCGAGTTCTATGAAGATAACCGGCTGGAGCTTTATAACCTTGCTGAAGATGTAAGTGAGAAGCGCAACCTGGTTCAGCGTGAAGCGGGGCGTGCAAGGAAGCTCCACGATCTGCTGACGGATTGGCGCAAGTCGACCAACGCGTCAATGCCCACCCCCAACCCTGGGTATGACCCGGACCGGTCGAGTGAGAAGCTGACTGGATATGAGGCGGAAACACGGCCGGGGTAAAAGCAAAGCGTTGACAAAAGTTGACATCGCTTTGCATTGAATCGTACCCTGGAAATACCGAGTTTCTCGCGCGCCCCGTTTCGCTTCCTTTCCCCGTCGAAAAAACCAACAATCTATTCAGGAGTTGTACGCTTTATGCGACTTGGGTTTTGTATGCGACTTGCGCTTTCCACCCTTTTGTTCCTTGTTTGCTCCGCCTTTCTCTGCCCCGGCCAAAGTGTCCGCGGCACGTTACTGGGAACGGTTACCGACGATTCCGGCGCAGTGGTTCGGGGAGCGCGCGTCACGGTGCGCCAGGCCGCCACCGGCCTGGTACGGACCGAAGCCACCAACGATGCCGGCGAGTATTCCATTCCGCAGCTTCCCCTGGGCCTGTACACGCTCTCAGTGGAACAGCCCGGCTTCAAAAAGACCGAGCGCACCGGGATAGAATTGCGCGTTGACGACAAGCTGCGAATCGACGTCGCGCTGTCTGTGGGACAGGTCACCGAGACCGTGGCGGTGGAAGCAACCGCGCCCATAATCAGCACCGATTCTTCCACGCTGGGCAACGTGGTGGATAACAAGAAGGTAACGGAACTGCCGCTGAACGGACGCAATTTCCTGCAGCTGAACCTGCTGGTTCCGGGCGTGAACCAGGGCGTGAAGGGCTCGCAAAATCAAAGCCAAGGCGGCGCGATTTCCGCCAACGGGGCGCGCGAACAGGCCAACAACTTCCTGCTGGACGGCATGGATAACAACGACCTGGCGATCAACCAATACGCAGTGGCGATTTCCACGGAAGCGATTCAGGAATTCAAGGTTCAAGGCAGCACCTACTCCGCTGAATTCGGCCGCAGTCCGGGGGCGCAGATCAATGTCGCGACCAAGTCGGGGACGAACGACCTGCATGGAGTGGTATACGAATATTTGCGCAACAACGATCTGGATGCGAAGAACTTCTTCGATCGGCCTGGCCCCATTCCAGGCTACAAACGCAATCAATACGGCGCTGCCGTGGGTGGCAAGATCAAGAAAGACCGGACCTTCTTCTTCGTCAACTTCGAAGGCACGCGTATCCGGCAAGGCATCACGAAGGTGGCCAGTGAGCCCACCACGGCCATGAAGAACGGGGATTTCTCCGCGCTTCCCACTGTTATTTACGATCCCGCTTCGCTCCATACGGTGAACGGAGTACTGGTGCGCGACCGCTTCCCGGGCAACGTGATTCCCCCGTCGGCCATCACACAGGTTGGACGCAACGTGGCTGCGCTGTACCCCGCCCCGAATGGCCCAGGTACGTCGTCAGCGAACGGCCTGTATACCTCAAGCCCGACCAAGACCGACGACTTCGATCAATTCACCGGGCGCCTGGATCACCGTTTCAACGAGAGCAACAGCATCTTCGGGCGCTATAGCTTCAGCAAGGAAAACCGGTTCGATACCTTCGATTCGTTCTGCGCCAACGTAAACAACGTGCCGGGCTTCGGGTGCAACACGCTGAATGGTGGACAGCAGGCGATCATTGATTACATCAAGCTGTTCGGCGCAAACAAAGTGAACGAAGCCCGCATGTCGTTCACACGCGTGCGCGGCGGCATCTTCCAGCAGAATCTGGGCAAGGACATCTCCACCCAGCTGGGAATTGCCGGCACGGGCCGTTCGCCGCTTGATTTTGGCGTCCCCCTCATCAACGTGACCGGGTACGACCGCCTGGGAGAAGCCACGAACCTGCCGCAGGACCGGCATGACAACACCTTCGAATGGGCGGATTCGCTTTCATGGACTACGGGCCGCCACTCCCTGAAGTTTGGGACCGAGATCCGCCGGTTTGGTGAGAACTTCCTGTTTGATGCCAGCACCCGCGGCACCATCAATTTCAACCCGTTCTATTCCGCACAGGTCTCAACCACGGCTGCGGGCGTGGTGAACGCCGTCACTGGAACGGGCAACGCGATCGCAGACCTGCTGCTGGGCGCGCCCTACACCGCGAGCGTCAGCCGTTCGTTCGCGGGCATCAACGCGAACACCGTGGCGGGCCTGCGGCAAACCTCGACGAATTTGTTCGCGCAGGACGATTACCGTCTGTTGCCGAATCTGACGTTAAATCTGGGCATGCGCTGGGAATATAACGCGCCCGCCACCGACAAATACAACCACCTGGCGACGTTTGATCCTACGTTCGCTAACAGCACTCCCCTGCCCTACCTGCGCATCTCCACAGCGGCGAAGCGCAACATTTACGATGCTTCGAAGAAAGGCTTCTCCCCGCGGGCCGGATTCGCCTGGACGCCCTGGGGATCGAAGACGGTGATCCGCGGCGGGTACGGTTTGATGTGGGATGTGAAGCTGCTGAACGTGATTCTGAACTCCACGCTGACTGCGCCTTTCCTGACTGGATACACATTCAACCAGAGCACCAACGGTATTGCGAACATCGACTTGGCGAACCCTTATTCGACCAGCTCCGGTGCGCCCGCCGTGCCAAACGCCTCCTGGGTGGAAAACCCGTTCCGGGATGGTAAGGTTCAGCAGTGGAACTTCAACATCCAGCGGGAACTTCCCCTGAACATGGGCCTGACCGCGGGCTACGTGGGTTCGAAGGGTACGCATCTGGATATGGCGTACGATTTCAATGCGCCCGCGCCTACGGCGTCGTTCACCCAATCGCTACGGAAGTACCCGAGTTATTCCGCCATCAACGTGCGCTCGGCCGGGGCTTCGTCGGTTTATCACGCACTGCAACTGAGCGTTGAAAAGCGCTTCTCCCATGGCTTGAGTTTCCTTACCGCTTACACCTATTCGAAATCCATTGATAACGCTTCGCTGTGGAACGGGAGCGCGGTAGCCGTAACGAACTTCCGGTTGGAGCGCGGCCTGTCCACCTTCGATACGCGCAACCGGTTCATCACCAGCTACACCTACGATCTGCCGGTTTTGCGCAGTGAATCGAAGGTAGTGAAAACGTTGCTGGGTGGATGGCAGACCAATGGCATAATTACCGCGCAATCCGGCAACCCACTGGACCCCACCACCGGTCTGCAGCTATCTGGCACCCAGACGGGCACGCGGCCGGACGTGACCTGCAACCCGAACAACTTCCCGCACGATCCCGCCAAGTGGTTCAACACCGCGTGCTTTAGCAACGCGTTCGTGGGCCGGTACGGGACTTCGGGCCGCAACATCATCATCGGGGCGCCCACCCACGATTTCGATTTTGCCCTGCTCAAACGCTTCAACCTGGGCAAGGAAAGCCGGTATCTGCAGTTCCGGACCGAAGTCTTCAATAGCTTCAACCATCCGAACTTCGATAACCCCAGCGTGAATCAATCCAGTTCCACATTTGGTAAGATCACGTCGGCGGGGGTGCAGGATGCCCGCGCCAGTTCGCGCCAGATTCAGTTCGCACTCAGGCTTGCCTTCTAAATGAAATTGACGTCCGTGGTTATAATTCTGTTGAGCGCGGCCACCCTGGCCGCGCAGCCCAAGCGACCGCTTAGCGTGGTGGAGGCTGGCATTCCCGAGATGCGCAAGGCCATGGAGCAGGGCCGCGCGACGTCTCGCGATCTGGTTACTCAGTCGCTGGTGCGGATTGCTTTGTATGAGAACAAACTTCACGCCGTGATTACGGTAAATCCAAAGGCGCTGGAGGAGGCCGATGAGCGGGACCGGGAGCGGTCGCAAGGCAAGATCCGTGGCCCGCTGCACGGGATCCCCATCGCGCTGAAAGATAATATTCTGACGCATGACATTGTGACCACGGGCGGAGCGTTGGCCTTCGAAGGCTACCTTCCGCCGTACGACGCCACGCTGGTGAAGAACCTGCGCGACGCTGGAGCGGTGATCATCGCCAAGACTACACTTTCCGAGCTGGCCAACTGGGTGGCCGGCGCACCTACGCCCATGCCCGGCAATTACAACGGAGCCCGCGGGTTCGCATACAACCCTTATGACCCGCGGCGCGATCCACGCGACACCACCAACGACGGGCGTCCCGTTATGCAGACCGGCGGCTCCAGCTCCGGCTCAGGCACGGCGGCCAGTTTTTGGGCGGGCAATGTGGGCTCTGAGACGTCGGGATCGATCTTGAGTCCGGCAAACCAGAACATGCTCGCGGCAGTGAAGCCCACCATTGGGCGCATCAGCCGCTATGGCGTGATTCCCATTACCGCCGATCAGGATACGGCGGGACCCATGGCGCGCACCGTCACCGATGCGGCTATCATGCTGGGCGCGCTGGAGAGTCCCGCACCCGATCCCAACGACGTGGCAACTCAAAAATGCACGCCGCCCCCAGGGCGCGATTACACTCAGTTTCTAAACGCCGGGGGTCTGAAGGGAGCCCGGATCGGAATTCCCAGGGCGTATTTCTACGATAAGTTCACACCCCCTGGATCGCCCGCGCGCCGTGGCGGAAATCGCTTCGGCTCCGAAGGACTGTCTCCAGAACAGGCCCGCGCCATGACTGAGGCGATCGATATTTTGAAACAGCAGGGTGCCATTATTGTGGATCCGGCTGACATTCCGAGCGTGGTGACCCAGGACCCGGCCAAGAACTTCGTGCTGTGGGGCCAGTGCTCCGGCATCAACAGCGTCAAGGGCAAGGATGCCGATTGCTCCGTGGTGCTGAAGTACGGAATGAAGCGCGACTTCAATGCGTTTCTCGCAACGCTGGGGCCCTCCGCCCCGGTGAAGACCCTGACCGAACTGCGCGAATGGAACATTGTCCACATCACGGCTGGAGCCATTCGTTTTGGCCAGTCGCAGTTGGATATCTCAGACGAAATGGATGTGAATGCCGACCGCGCCCGCTACGAGGCCGACCGCGCCAAGGATATCGCTTTCGGAGGCACGGATGGGATTGATGCGGTGATGAAAGCCAATCGACTGGATGCGATTCTGTTCCCGGGTGCGAGCGGGGCGTCGATCGCTGCCAAGCCGGGATATCCCACCGTAATTGTACCGTTCGCCCTGGTGCCGAATACCCTTACGCCCCCCTTGCCCTCGGGCTTCGATGCCAAGCCTGTGCCGTTTGGGGTGAGTTTTACCGGGATGGCGTGCAGTGAACCCAAGCTGCTGGAATTGGCGTTCGCGTTTGAGCAGGCATCTAAACGTCGGGTCCCGCCGTCCTTGTTCCCTTAGGGTTTGGTAACGTCCCGTGGAGTTTGCTAGCGTCCCGTGGAGTTTGCTAGCGTAAAGTTATGCCTGTAGCGGTCACCGAAGCTCCCAGCCAACCCGCCCCGCTGTTCCCGCCGCGCAAGCGCTGGACCCGGGATGAGTGCGCCGCCATCGAGCCGCTGGGTGTCTTGGACCGGGATAAGTTGGAACTCATCGAGGGCGAACTCATCACCAAGATGCCGAAAAATCGTCCGCATGTGAACGGACTGACCTACCTCTCACGGTGGATTATCCAAACGTTTGGCGGCGAATACGTCAACATTGAAGCCGCAATCAATGTGTCGCCGGAAGACAATCCAACCAGCGAACCTGAGCCGGACCTGATCGTGTTGTCACGGCCTTCGCACGAATTTACTTCGGCCAATCCTCTACCTGCCGATATCCGCCTGCTGATCGAGATCTCGCACACAACGCTAGCGTTTGACCGCACCACCAAGGCCGCCCTCTACGCCCGCGCCGGCATCGCCGATTACTGGGTGCTGGACGTGGTAAGCCGTCAACTCTACGTGCATCGTCTCCCGCAAGCAGGCCGTTACACCCAGGTGGAGGTCTACAACGAATCCGAATCCGTCGCCCCCCTGGCGGCCTCGGATTCCCCATTCCCCGTGGCTGAGGCCTTCCGCACGTCGGCGCAGTAATTCCCGCCTAGCGCGTACCCGTAACAAAGCGACGGCCTACTACACTAAAAAGAAGCATGAGTTTTCTCGACAACCTCGAAAATAGCCTGAAGAGCCTGGAATCCCGCGACGAAACGGCGCAGCAGGATAAAGAGAATCGACAAAAGCAGGAAGCTGAATTAATCCTGGCCCAAGCGATCTCTCCCGCCGCCGAACAACTGAAGAACGGCCCCTTCACTGCCGCGCTGCTCGACGAATCCGCGCGCATCGGACACAGTCTCCGAACCAAAGTGCATATCACCTGGCTCGGCACAACGTTGCGCCTGGACGCCCGCGAACGCCGGCTTGAACTCAAACCCGCGCCCGACGGCGTGCAGGCTACTGTTTTTCAAAATGGGGTACAGCAATCCCAGGGACCTGCCGATCTCCAAAGCAGTGGGACGGAATTTGCCCGCCGCTGGCTCCAACCCGGTGCTTAGGTGAAAGGTGCAGTAGAATCAGAAGCGCATGAGCGAACTTGTATTGTTGAGCAAAGACGGCGAGGTGGGTATCCTCACCGTGAACAACCCCCCGGTGAACGCCCTGAGCCCCGGAGTCCCCGAAGGAATCGCGGCTGGCGTGGAAACCTTTGAGCATGACCCTGAAGTCCGCGCCATCGTACTGATCGGTGGAGGCCGTACCTTCATCGCCGGAGCGGATATTAAGGAGTTCGGGAAGCTCACCGCGGGCGGCGACCGCAAGCGGGGGCCGGGCCTCAACGCCGTGCTCGACCGCATTGAGGGCT
>JBBQUE010000111.1:0-7877 GCA_038212805.1 Bryobacterales bacterium
AGATCGATTGGCTTACCTGAGTTGATGGTCATTCTGGTGGTCGCCGTCCTGTTGTTTGGCGGCAAGAAGATTCCGGAGTTGGCTAAGGGCTTGGGAGAGGGCATTAAAAATTTCAAAAGTGCCCTGAAGAGTGAGGAAAACGTCGACGAAAAGAAGCAGGCCTAAGGCTTCCTGTAGCCGGATCGAAACCAGAACCGGCTCAAATCGACTTTAGAAAGAACAACCCCCGCGTCGAACGGCGCGGGGGTTTTCGTCATCAGACTGCGATTTCTTAGGCCTCTTTGGCCGGTGCCTTTGCCTTCTTGGGCGGCACGATCGCGTCCTTGACGGCCTTGGCGACCCGGAACTTCACCACTTTCTTCGCGGGAATCTTAATTGCTTCACCGGTTGCAGGATTCCGGCCGGTGCGAGCCTTACGGTCCACGCGCACCAATCGTCCGATCCCGGGAATAACGAACATTCCGCTCTTCTTGGTCTCGCGAACGGCCATCTCCGCGAAGCTGGTCATGAACTGCTTGGCGACCTTGTTGCTGGTCTCGGTCGCTTCCGCCAGTTCCTTAATAATCGCGGACTGGGTCATCTTCGTTGCTACTGCCATATTGCTCTCCTTACCAAATTGATCTCCCCAAGACATCGGGCTCAACATGCGTAAAACATTTACGCATATTGTTGTTTGCAACTAAATCATACGGAATGCAGCGCTGGATGTAAAGGGTAAATTAGCGGAAAACCGGACTATTTCGGGCTTTTTGTAGCGGAGAGTGTTCCGCAGGCCCAAAATATGGGCCTGCGGGAGGCTTCACCGGCTCAAACGAGCCAAAATGCTGGTCATGCGGTCTGCACAGCTTTCAGGGCGAGTTGCGCCGAGCTGGCCGGTTTCGCCACTGGGGCTTCTCCCGGAACCAAGCCGAGCGTCCGCCGCACCAGGGAATCCAGATGAGCGGTCATCTCCGGGTGCGCGATCAGGAACGTCCGCGCATTCTCGCGCCCCTGGCCGATGCGCTCACCCTGGAAGCTATACCACGATCCGCTCTTGTCCACCACGGAATGGGTGGTAGCAAGATCCAGCAGATCGCCTTCCTTCGAAATCCCCAGCCCGTAAAGAATATCCACTTCCACCTCGCGGAACGGAGCCGCCACCTTGTTCTTCACTACCTTCAGCTTCGTCCGGTTGCCGACCACTACTTCCCCATCCTTGATAGCCGCCTGACGCCGCACGTCGATCCGCACCGAACAGTAGAACTTCAAGGCGCGTCCACCCGTGGTGGTTTCCGGACTTCCGAACATCACGCCAATTTTTTCCCGGATCTGGTTAATGAAGATGAGCAGCGTGTTGGTGCGCGAGACTGCTCCCGTGAGTTTCCGCAACGCCTGCGACATCAGGCGCGCGTGCAGACCCATGTGGTTATCCCCCATCTCCCCTTCCAGTTCGGCTTTGGGAACCAGTGCCGCGACAGAATCTACAACAATCACGTCAATCGCACCCGAACCCACCAAAGCGCCCGTGATCTCAAGCGCCTGCTCCCCACAGTCCGGTTGCGACAATAGGAGGTTATCGACGTCCACGCCCAGCTTACGGGCATACGCTGGGTCCAACGCATGCTCGGCATCGATAAAAGCCGCGGAACCGCCGGCTTTCTGCGCCTGAGCAATCACTTGCAGGGCCAGGGTCGTCTTCCCCGACGATTCCGGGCCAAACACCTCAACTACGCGGCCGCGCGGGAATCCACCCACGCCAAGCGCCGCATCGAGCGAGATCGAGCCGGTTGAAATCACGGCGACCGGTACAACGGTGGTCGATCCCAGGCGCAGCACCGTGCCCCGGCCGAATTGCTTGTCCATCTGGCTTAGTGCCTGGTCGATGGCACGCTGGCGCGCTATTGGGTCCATATCCATAGCCTCCTTCTCCGCCAATAGGTGCCGGATTCAGCCGGTTCATCTCAAGAAAAGTTGGCGTTCGTGCGAGATTCCCGATCCACACTGGGGATCAGAAGTTTTATTTCAGCGCGAACTGGATCTGGCCAAAGCTGCTGGGTGGTCCGCGGGCGCCGCATTCGAATTGCCCCAACTGGCATTGGGCGAACCCCATTGACCATGGTTCGGAGCGTTGAACATTTCCATGTGGAACTGAACCGCCTGGCGTTCGGTAACCGGGAAGGCCTTCATCGCCGAGATATTGAAATTGATCTGCCTCGGCCCAATCAAGTTGTTGCGGGCGCAAGTGCCAAACTGGTCGGCCAAAGTATTCCGGATCGCTGCCGGGTTCAGGTAGTGGTCCGCGCTGGTGCCGGACACCACCGCATTCACACCGGCGTTGCAATTGATCTGGTGGCTGCTGGGCACGAAGTTCGTGCCGGCCGAGTCTCAGGACGCGGTATCGATCGGGACGCCATACTGCGTTGTGGCTATCGTAATAACCTGCCAGCCTTCCACGATTTGCTTCGCCAGCCCACCACGATTCAGAATCGCTTGTCTTTTGCCAAACGGTGCCGCGATTGAAAGGTGACTCCTTTGTCGGCCGGCAGTCACGGTGAGGTGCAGAGTCAACTTGCAAGTATCGTCCACATAAGCCGCCCATTCATGATTGCGGAAATCGCCTTTGACCAGCGCGACGGCGATGTCGGCCCGGAAGAACGTCACCAGCAGAAAGTCAGCGCCGGAGTAGCCGCCGCAAGCTGAGGAAATTAGTTGTGGCGATACTCTCCGCCAATCTGGCGGGAATGCTTGCCGATCACCGAGGAGAAGCTATCAATGAATTGACGGGTCTTGTCGTTGATATTCAACAGCCTGCTGGTGACGTTCCCAAAACTGGTCAGTTACTTTCGCCAATTAGGTACCAGGAATCAGCCCGGGGAAGCTATAGATTCCGGCGTTGTTGTTGGCGGTAACTTAAGCGTTTACGGCGACAGCGCAATCAGATGTAGGGTTCGCAACGTGGATCTTCTTTGGACGCGGACTTCGAGACTAAGTGCGTTCACGCGTTCACAAGCGCGAAGTCCGGTACAAGCCGGTATACACTAAGGCCATGAAACTCTACGCCGTTGGCGCTTTGGCCTTGCTTCTGTTCGGGCCGGCTTCGCTTGCCTATGGACAGCTTGATTCAAACTCAGTGACAGTCACCGCTTCCCGGAGCCTGAGTTTTCCGGTGGATCAGTTGGTTTATCGAGTTAACGCCTGTGGGCCGCTGAGTTCCACGCTAGACGACGCTGCGGCCCAGGTGCGGAGCCTGGGCCTGACAGCGGCGGATTTCCTCTATGTGGGCACATCGTCCTCCGGACCACTTCAAACCACCGTGCTGTGCTGGACCTTCAACCTGGCGTTCCCGTTCGCCAAGTCGAAGGCTACGCTCGATGCATTGAGCGCCGCGGTGGCTTCCTTTACGAAGGACGGCGGGGGCTGGAATCTTTCGTATTACTCCACCGGAGCGCAATCCTCGGCGTCGTCGCAAGCTTCCTGTCCTCTGCCCGACCTGATGGCGGATGCCAAGTTGCGCGCTCAGAAACTCGCCAGCACGGCGGGCCTGGGTTTGGGTACGGTGCTCTCGGTTTCAGGCGGAACGCCGGCCTATTCCTCCTGCTCTCTCACGGTCAAGTTCGGTCTTACCAGGTTTTAGGCGCCATGTGGAAACTTTGGCTCGTTCTGTGCGGAATAGTTCCATCCGCGATAGCCCAAACGAATACAAACTCAATCACGTATACGGCCACACGAACCGTCATCGCGGTGCCCGATCAGGTTAGATTCATCGTCGGTGTAAACACACCCGGCGACGCCACACTGGATCAGGTCGTCGCGATTCTGGCACCAGCCGGGATCGGAGCGGCGCAACTCATTTATATCAACCAGAATTCACAGATCTACGACCCGACTGTAAATGTAAGAGAGCTGTCTCTCCAATGGTCATTCGACTTGACGGTTCCGCTTGCGATGGTAAAGGCGACGGTTGCGGCGCTGTCGGCTCTGCCCCAAAAGGGTGCCACTACGGTTTCCTTTCACGCGAGTGGCGCTCGCAGCGCGACCGAAATGGACGATTTCCTGCAGTGCCCGCCTGCGGACCTGCTGGTGGAAGCAAGAGCGCAGGCAGTGCCGATGGCCGCGTTGGCGGGGGGAACGGTAGGGCAGATCCTGGCGTTGTCGGATGGCAGCCTGGGGGATGGCAGCGGAAATTTGTCGTTCTCGGCTAGTTTTTTATCTACCGTCCCCATTCCCACCGCCGCTTTCAGGTCGAACCAGGTGGCCATTCCAGGCAATATCATCCCTTTCGTCGCATACCCGCTCTACACAACCTGCACGCTGACCGTGAAATTTCAACTCCTGCGATATCAGTAGGGGCGAAAGGAGAAGGGAAGGAAGAATGGTGCGCCCGGAGAGATTCGAACTCCCGGCCTACTGGTTCGAAGCCAGTTGCTCTATCCAGCTGAGCTACAGGCGCACTGCTTGAGTATACCGCTTCACACCACATGCTCTGGTCCAGTACCACGGAGCATGCGATGTAAAGCTCAAGCGGGCAATTACCGGACCAGACGCTTGCGGCGGGCTACTACGGCGACGGCTAAGCCACCGGCCATCAATGCAAAGGTGCCCGGCTCAGGCACGCCCGAGGTGGGCGAACCAGGCTGAAACGGAAGGTTCACCTGTAGGACGGCCGCGCCCAGGCAGCACTCGCCGAATACCAGGGTAAACGGAAAATTACCAGTCGGCCCGTTATATGTGGCAACCGACTGGGTAGCGCCGGTGGGGCCGGCCGCGCTGATCACTGAGGTACCGCCGATAATCAGCGTCAAGCCATCGTCGTGAGTCACGGTGAAGGTCTGCCCGTTCGTGACACTGACTTGACCAGTGAGTTGCACCAGGGAAGGGCTAAACTGCCGGTTCAGCGCCGCCGGCGTACCGACAATGTTGAATGCGCCACCCGAAAGCAGCCAGGCGTTCACCGTCGATACGCCTGAGGTAAGAAAGGTAAGCGGCGCGTTAACCTGAAAAGTTACATCAGCCGGGGTACCGGGCACATTTGCGAGAATCGCATTTTGAGCCACCAGGTCCGGAACCGCCCAGAGAGAGCCGGTAATAGCCGCGGCATTTGCGGTGCTGCACGCCATGCTGCATGCGGTGACGAGTAGCAAATTACGCAGTCTTTGAGATTTCATAGAACTCCTTAAACAATATCCTCACCTGCAGAGTTAATCATTTTTTCACCGGAGCGTCAATAGCCACTTGTCTGCCTGACAAAATGAAAGTACTGATGCTTTTAACTCACGCTAGACCCAGCCGCGAAGCCGGTAGATCAATAGTCCCATCCATTCCTTGGCGGCTAACTGCGAACGTACCAAATGCTGCGCTTCGGGGAGAAACAGGAAGAGCGGGTCGGGTTTCTCTCGCCCGGTTTGAAAGTCGGTAGGGACCGGCGTGAACTCCAATCCGGCTTGGTGAAAGATAGCGGCCGCGCGGGGCATGTGAAACGCCGATGTCACCAGTAAAATGCGCCTGGCTCCCCGGTTTTCCAACACCGGCTTGCTCATAATGGCGTTCTCCCGCGTGTTGTGGGAGTTCGATTCAATCACAATGGCGTCGCCCGGCACGCCCCAATCCCGCAGTACTTCTTTCGCGGAACTTGACTCTGAAACCCTATTCTCACTAAATGGCAGGTTCCCGCCGGTCAACAGGATCAACGGAGCCTTGCCCGCACGAAATAGTTTCGACGCCACCCACAGACGATCCACCCCATCCAGCAGGTCGGGAAAATTCCTGGTCCCACCAGGAGGACTTAAGCCTCCGCCCAGCACCACGATCACGTCCGATGTAGGCACTTGGTCCATCTCGAGCGGCGGATAGCGCGCTTCCAGATTGGCCATCATGGCACCTGCCACCGCGCCCGTACTGAACAGGTACAGACTGCCCACCGCGAAGAAGCATAGCCAACCCGCCAGCCACTTGCGCCGCCGGTAAACTATCGCCGCCAGGCACGCCAGCAGCACCGTCAGGCCGGGAGGAAACACAAACAGCGGCAGGGTCTTACTGAGGAAGAGAAAAATCATTCGTAGCGAAGCGCTTCCACCGGATCCAGCCGGGAAGCCTTAATGGCTGGCCAGACGCCAAAAAATACACCCACGGCCACCGAAACTGAAAACCCGGTGATCACCGCCCACGCGGGTACGGACGCGCGGAGGTTCGGAAGAATCACGCTGATCAAGAGCGTCACCAGCACCGAGAACACAACCCCGATCAACCCGCCGGCCCCGGTCAAGGTCACCGCCTCAGCCAGGAATTGCAGAACAATATCGCCGCGCCGGGCCCCAATGGCCTTCCGAATCCCGATCTCGCGCGTGCGCTCAGTCACGCTCACCAGCATGATGTTCATCACGCCGATCCCCCCCACCAGCAGCCCCAGGCCGGAGATCGCGATTGAGACCAGAACGATCAGCCCGGTGATCTGGTCGAAGGTTTGGATAATGGAGTCGGCGGTCGACAGCGCAAAGTCGTCCTCGGCGCCGGCGGGCGTCTTCCGAAGCCGCCGCAACGCTGCCCGAATCTCGTCCATGGCATCGGCGCGCATCCCCGGGCGCGCTTTGGCAGTCAAAAAGAAATTGTCCGATTGCGGATAGCGCACCCGCGCCGTTTCCACCGGTATCGTAATCTGCCGGTCCTGTGGATTCTCTCCAAAGAAACTTCCCTTAGCGGGAGTGAACACGCCAATCACGGTATACTCCGCGCCATCCACCGAAATGGACTTCCCCAGCGGCGCTTCGTTTTGAAACAGAGCTTCCGAGATGGCCGAGCCCAGAATCGCCACCCGCTTCGCGCGCTGATTTTCGTCCTGCGTGAACACCCGTCCAAAGCGCATCTCCCTGGGCGAAATGGTGAACGCGTTCGCCGAAGTGCTGGCCAGGTTCATGTTGTCCGATTCGAAGCCCGCCACCTTCACGTTGAAGAATTTGCCCGGCCGCGGATTGATGAATAAGCTCATACCAACGTCGTCCACCGAACGGCAGACATTCTTCAAATACTCAACGTATTCCGGCCGGATCGGCTTGCGCTTCAGTTCTTTAGGCTTGGCCCCCTGCCCGCTGGGATCGCCACTCGCCTTCGCAAAAAAAATATTGTCTGGGCCGAACTCCTGAAAGAAGTCCACGATTCCCTTGCGCAACCCGGTCAGCAACGACGCCACGGTGACCACGGTTGTGATGCCGATCACGATCCCCAGGATCGTCAGGCCCGAGCGAAACCTGTTCATCCAGATGGAATCGAGCGCCATGGTCAGCGTCTCTTTCGGATTGATACGAACAACTGATAGGTTCATTCGGCTCTCAGCGCCACCACTGGATCCATCCGGGAGGCCCTTCTAGCGGGGTACCAGCCCGAGATCAGACCCACCGCCGTAGAAACAAAGACCGATATGAACACGTAAGGCAGCGTAATCTTCAGCGTGGTCCCGAAGGCTGCGGAAAGGCCAAGACAGACCACCGCGCCCAGCGCCACGCCCAGCACCCCGCCCACCATGGAAAGGATGATGGACTCCGTCAAAAATTGGAGCTGGATATCGCTCTGGCGTGCGCCCAGGCTCTTGCGAATACCGATCTCGCGGGTCCGCTCCGTCACGCTCACCAGCATGATGTTCATAATTACAATGCCGCCGACAACGAGCGAAATACTGGTCACCGGGACCACAATCGCGGCGATGATCCCCAGGATCGAATCCACAAACGAACGAACCGAATCCGGAGTCAGAACGTCGAAATTATCCTCTTTCCCTGGCTGCGTATGAAAGTGGCTGCGCAGGGCCACCCGTGTGATGTCCAGCGCGTCCGCCAGGTTCAAGCCGCTGCCAGTCCGCGCTTTGCCAAACACGGACGACCCGCTCCGTCCCCCGAATAACTGCTCAT